>NZ_CAXFCL010000218.1:0-45737 GCF_964000955.1 uncultured Abyssibacter sp. | reverse complement strand
CGGCGCGAAGATGTCGACACAGGTTCCGTGGTTGGAGAAGCTGGACTCGTCGTCGGCGGAGTCCGTCGATCCGACCGTGAACGCGTTGACCGCCGCTGCCGGCGAATGGCCGCAGGCATCGGCGTTGTCGTTGCCCGCCGCGACCACGGGCAGGATGCCCGCGTCGAACAGCGCGTTCGCGGCGGCATCAACCGCTGCATTGGAACCGCCGCCGAGGCTCATGTTGACGACGGCAGGTCGCTCGGCGTTCTCGGCGACCCATTCCATCCCGGCGATGATGCCGGAGAAGGCGCCGCTTCCCGCGCAACCCAGAACGCGGATCGGGTGCACCGTCGCCTGCTTGGCGACTCCATAGGTGGTGCCGACTGCGGTTCCGGAGACATGCGTTCCGTGGCCGTTGCAGTCCTGCCAGGCGTCCGGATCCGGCTGGTAGCCGAGCAGTTCCCAGATTCCCGCGAGACTGAGTATGAGCAGGGAGTCGAGCCCGATGGGACCGTCGTTCACGAAGTTGCGGCCAGCACCCACGCGCCCCGCGAACTCCACGTGGTCGGGGTTGATCCCTGTGTCGAGCACATAGACATGCACCCCGGCGCCCGCGCTGTCCGGATAGCTGTATTCACCATCCATCGGCAGTGACAGCTCGTCGATGCGATCCAGCCCATAGATAGGGGAGGCCTGGGTTGCCGAGACCGAGACCAGCTCGTCCGGGGTAATGGAGGCGACCAGCGGCATGCGTTCCAGCGCCGCGACCTGCTCGTCCGTCAGTACGGCCGCGAATCCTTTCAGCACGGTGTCGTAGGTGTGGTAGGCCGGGTCCGCTCCGATCAGCGACAGCGTCGACTCCACGATCTGCCCCACCAGCTGGAGGCCGAGAATGCCCTCGTTCAGCTGGACGATATACGGCTTGGGACCGGTGTCCTGAAGGCTGTCCACCACCGAAGTGCTGTCGACCGGCGCCTCCAGCGACTCGGGCGATTCACTGCATGCGGCCAACATGGCGGTCGCCATGCCCAGGATCAATCCGTTGCGTCCAATGGCCGACAATCTCTGTCGGAACCGATTCGTAACCTGGTTGCTCATTGCGTGTCCTTTCTGCGTTGTCCACCCCAGCAAGAACGGACGCTAACAGAAGATCATCCCGCAAAGTGGCCGGATCAGGACATTGTCATCATGAAGCCACCCGTGCCTGGGCCTGACGTCGCTCAGGCGGCTTTGGACGCTCTCAGGTATTTGTGTACATCGACGGCGTCGGCCTGATCGGTCGGGAGGAATCGTCGGGCATAGTCCAGGTACACGCCGGACGAGAGAAACAGTTCGAAGACATCCGCGTCGACGTGATCGTCCTCCACCATCTTGTGGAGGATGTCGATGGCCACGCTGACCGGCTTGGCCTTCTTGTAGGGGCGGTCGGCGGCGGTGAGCGCCTCGAAGACATCGGCCAGCACCATGATGCGCTCGGGGACCGACAACTCGTCGCGGTTCAGGCGTCTGGGATAGCCGGTGCCCTTCATGGTCTCATGGTGCGTCGAGGCGTAGCGCGGCACTCGCGCCAGCTCGTCGGGCAACGGCAACTCGTCCAGCATGCGGATGGTCGCGATGATGTGCTCGTTGATCTTGTAACGTTCTTCCGGTGTCAGCGTGCCGCGCGCAATGAGCAGGTTGTGGACTTCGCCGTGGTCATAAAGCCATTCTGGAATGTCCATCCTGATTCCCAGCCTGGGGTCGAAGTCCGTGGAGTGGTGGCGCGGAATCCGATGCTCCGGGCGGTCGATCAGGATCGGTTCGCTGACCGGCAGCGCGGGCTCGTTGCCGATCAGACGGTTCTCCTCCAGTGGCGACAGACCGATGCGATTGGACAGGTGCCGAGTCCACCGCCTCTTGGCGATACGCAGCAGGCGCTTCTTGTGTTCGTCGGTCAGGAACTCACCACCGACATTCATGCGCGCGACAAAGGCGAAATCGTCCTTGATCGCAGCCTGTTCGGTGTCCCGAGCTTCGCGTAGCGCCGGTTCGTCGTCGGGGTTTTCGACGCGGCGTTGCCAGTACCGAAGTTCGGCGTCGCGCAGCAAGACCTCGAAGCGGGTCCGGATTTCGTGAATGCGGTTGTAGATCGTCTCCAGCTTGGAGCCCTTGTCGACCACGTGCTCCGGCGTGGTGATCTTGCCGCAATCATGCAGCCATGCCGCCACCCTGAACTCGCGCCAGGCCTCGTCGGAGCCGAATGCAAAGTCGCGGAATGCCGGTGCCCGGGAGGCTTCGGCCCGTTCGGCCAGCATCATCGCCAGCTCGGGCACACGCTCGCAGTGACCGGCCGTGTACGGCGACTTGTCGTCGATCGCCTGGCCGATCAGCCGGATGAAGGAATCCATCAGGTCCTGCTGTGCCTGTTCGTGCTGGTGAATCGATCCGGCCATGTCGTAAATGGAGCGGGAGAGCCGATCGATTTCCGCGATGCGGCTGAACCGGCGACGCACGCTCTTGAAGTCGCGGGCGCGAATCTTGTCGTTTTCCTCTTCGAGCTGACGAATCGCGTCGACCACGGGCGACCCCAGCAGCCAGGCGAGCGGGATGAGCAGCAACAGGAAGCCCAGGCTCGCGGCGATGGACAGCCGCACCCGGTGCATCGCCGGCGCGAGTACGGCGCGGTGCGGCACCACGGCGGCGAAGTAGTCCTGCCCGACGCGGGTCAGGTAGATGAAGCGTTTTTCGCCCCCGAGCTTGACCGCATGCAGCTTGTCCAGGGCGCCCGCCTGACGAGGCAGGCGAAGCAGCTCCGCGTAGGGCACGGCGCCACCCTCACGGCTGACTGCGGCTGTTCCCGTCAGCCAGCGCTCATCCAGTGTCTGCAACAACGCGGGGGGCAGCGCCGCGATCGCCTTGTCGAAGAGATCACGCAGGGCGACGTTGTTCTCCGAGAATACCAGGCGCAGGTCGCTGGGCGGCGTGAGTCCGCCGAACTGCAGGTTGTCGTGGTACTTGACGTCGTCGATGAAGTACTGCGCCGCGATGTATTTCAGGACGGCCGTGTTATCCAGCCCCGCGTCGGCCCGGCCATCGAGAACGGCCGTGAACAGCTCACGGGCGTTGCCGACCTCAATGATGTCCTGCGCGGGAAATTGCGCGGCGACGAACCGGGTAATCGACCAGCCGCCGGGGATCGCGAGCCGTTGTCCGGCGAGCTCGCGGATGTCCCGGATCGCGGGTTGGCCCGGCCGCGTGATCAGCGAATAGGGCAGGGTCGCGAAGGGTTGGGTGAACAGGCCATACGCCTCGGTCGCCGGAGACCGATAAACCGGTTGCAGCACATCGATGTCACCCTGTCGGAACAGCTCCACCAGTCGCGACCAGCTGTGTCCGTTCGCAAAGCGCAGTTCGATCCCGGTGACGGCGGAGAGCACGTGCAGGATATCGACGCTGTAGCCCGCCGGTTCGCCTTCGGCGGCAAAGTCCACGGGAGGCCAGTCAAGTTCGTTGGTCACCGTCAGACGCGGATGCGCCCGGATCAGGGCTTGTTCCTCTGGTGTCCACGAGACCCTGGGCAACGGGGTGGGCATTGTGGGTGTCCGTCGGCGGTGGTTTGACGCGACCAGCTCACCGGTGGGCTGGTAGAGGAACACGTCACCGTCGCCGGTCATCTGCTCGACCAGACTGTCGGACAGCGTGGCTCCGGCGACCAGCGCGGCGATGACGGTCGCGCTGTCCGGCAGTCGCAGGGCGTAGGCCCTCCCCGAGATCATCAGGTCGGTCAGCAGATGCGGGGGCGTTGCGGTGACGACGGCTTCGGATGCGTGGTTTCGCCAGGGCAGCAGGCTGGACGGAGGTGCCGCCGCAGGTGCCGTCGTACGGCGGGTTTCCCCCGCGTCATCGAGATAGGCATCGCGAGCGCCCCTGACGTCGTGGCGGCGAACGAACCAGGCCTCGTCAGGTCGGGCTTTCAGCGTGTCACGCAGCACGCTGGCGCTGTCCAGACGCACCACGGTGACCCGTTCTCCGCTGTCAAAGGCGGCGGTCAGGCCGGACACCAGCGGCTCGGATTTCAGCAGCGCGATCAGCAGGCTCGGGATGTCGTCATCCGCCGCACCGCTGGCGGTGAGGTGTCGCAACTGCGCGGCCAGCAGACGCACGGTCTGAGTGGCATCGGCTTCGGCGTCCGCGAGCAGACGACCGATCTCGGCGGCATTGGCCTGAAACTGCGCCCGCGCCGTGTCCCGCGCCATCCCGGTCGCGAACAGATATTGCAGACCGAGTGCGACTCCGGCCGTGAGCGCCGTTGCCATCAGCAGGATGGATATCACCGTCACCCGGACTGGCACGCGCAGGCGACGGTAACGGCTGTTCAAGTTGGTTTTCCCCGATTCTTGGTGTAAATCCCCGGTCTGCTTCTGGCGCAGAGGTTCCCTTCGCCGCGATATCGATGACCTGACGGTCCTCGCATGTGCTCGGCGTTGATTTGATTAGACCCCAAGGTGACGGGGGGCGGCAACGCCAAGCTGCGTGTTTAGCTCATTTCAGGCCGGTTGGCAGGCCGAGCGAGGATTATTCCCGGCGAGTGTTCCGGGTTGCCGTGGTAAGGAGTTGGGCAACGTTTCCGGGAACTAGTACTTCCGAAGCAGTCCGCTATTTATTGCGATGAAGCTAAACCGCGTAGCAATCCAGCACGGAACTATCTCATTGCTGCTTGTTGTTCGGCCGCCAACAGATACTCCTCGGTGCGGTCGGTGGTTGCGATTTGACGGAGCCAGCGGGCTCGTAGCGTCTTTGTATCGTTTCCGGTGCAGTAGCTGGCGTTGAAAATGGTGAGGGCGCCAGTTGCATCGGAGTCGGGCCTTTCCGTCATGGGGTGTAAAATTGAGAATGCCGTGTCGCTCGAAATCAACGGCGCGAAGATCGATAAGCCAGCTGTTGGGAGCAATTGTCATTGATCGGTCTGGGGTCACCGGCCAGCATCGGCGCTCATTCAACAAGGCAGGTGTGGCGTTATGATTTGGCCATATAAGTGCGTTTAATTCCGTCCTGCCCCGCGGCTTGGCGTTCTTCTCGAGTTATGTCTATTCATGAGAAATTTACTGATTGGCGGTGTTGGACTGTTGTTGAGCGCTTGTGCTTCCAATCCCCCAGAGCCGCTTCAACCTCCCGCCGGTGTGCAAGCCGAACAATGGCCTGCTGTGTCCATCTTTCGCACGCGGCCGAGCGAGGAAGTGGTGGAGCTCTGCGAAGAAAGGGATGGGGAGATCTTTTTCGACTGTATCCGGCACGATGTTGACCTGACCCATTACCGGTCTGCCCTCGAGTCCGCGGGGAGCTTTCAGGCTGTGGAGGTCGCGAATCGTGACGTCCCGTACTCGGTCTCCATCTCCGTCGTGCGGCTTCAGGAATCGGACATGAAGGACATGGCCAACGCTATCCTAGCTGGAGGCACGCTGCTGTTGATCCCGTTCCGGGAGACCGCTGATTCGGTGGCCGATGTGGTGGTCGCATGGAATGGCTTGGAACTCGCGCGATACCAATATGATGTCGAATATGCCCGTTCGGGCGGCCTGCTGACTGGGCCAGGGTTCAAGAAGGCGGACATGCGAGTCGCCAACGACGTGATGTCCCGGTTGCTGGTCGACGCGAGCGATGACGGCGTCTTCGAACCTGAGTTCGTGGGCAGGACGCTGAAGGCGAGCGACTACTCGGCGGAGTGGCATCCGCCGGAACGGATCGGTTCGTTCGCGCGGACCGAACTGGTGATCTTCCCGCATCCGTTCGACGGTGCGTCCTATTCCTATGAGCATCCCACGTTCGCCGACGTGACGCTCGACCTGTTTGCGTACCCGATCCGGGAAACCGACTGGGCTGATGCGTCCTCCATTCTTGCCGACGAGGCCGAACGCGTCCGCAAGATCATCACGTTGATCGCCCGGGAAGCCGATTGGCCGCTGCCGACGTTTCAGCCCGATCAGATCAGCAGCGTCGACGGGCGCGACGTGCTCTGTTTCGATGCGATGGTCAGCGTGACCGAGCAGGACCAGGCGTCGTCAGTGACCTGCCTGTCGATCGCCGAGGACAAGTTCGTCAAGCTGCGAATGACTGGGTCGCAACTGGTCAGCCACGATGAACTCGCGCAGGCCCTGGCCAATACCCGCGTACCCGGCGAATCCATCTTCATGGCGAAGGTGCGGCTGGAGTCGGATTAAACTTCGACGCCCTCCCGGGCGGCGGATCGTGACACCCGCTCGGAATGGGCGGGGCGGGCGGACCGGGTTTAACCTGCGGTCTGATCCGACATCCGGTTCTGACCGGTTTCATCTCTGTTCTCATCATGGCGAGTCCCAGCAGACCCAGGCGAAATGCTCGGGCGCGGCCAGGCCGGCCGGGCACCGGTCAGTTGATCGCGTTCAACAAGCCCTTCGGAGTGCTGAGTCAGTTCTCTGATGCGGACGGCCGCCAGACGTTGAAAGACCACATCGACTTGCGTGATGTGTATCCAGCAGGGCGGCTGGACAAGGACAGCGAGGGGTTATTGCTGCTCACGAATGATGGGCGCCTGCAGGCCCGTATCGCCGATCCGGCGCACAAGCTGGCGAAGACCTACTGGGTGCAGGTGGAGGGTGAGCCCTCGGACGATCAGCTCGCCCGGTTGGCTGCCGGCCCCGATCTGAAGGATGGGCCGACCCGACCCGCGACCGTTGCGCGGATTGATGAGCCCGAACTCTGGCCGCGGAATCCGCCGGTTCGATTCCGCAAGTCCATCCCCACTACCTGGCTGGCGCTGACCATCCGGGAGGGCCGCAATCGTCAGGTGCGAAGAATGACGGCGGCCGTCGGCCTGCCCACCTTGCGTCTGGTGCGCGTTCGTATTGGACCCTGGGAACTGGATGGCCTGGCGCCGGGTGACTGGCGCAACCTGGATCATCCGGGGCGCTCTATACCCTGGCGCGCCGATAGCTGAACGGGGATGCCGGTCATGTGTGCCTGGTTGCTGATGCGCTCGTAGCTGCCCGGTCCGCTGGGTAGCAGCCGGTTGACGTTCACGCCAGGGTGTCGCTGCGCCACCCGCATGCCGGGTGTTTTCTGGTTGCCCCAGCCATGTGTCATCGCGACCACGCCGGGTCGCAGGGTCTCGTCCAGTCGCACGACGCAGTCCAGGCGCCCCCAGTGATTGCTGAGGCTGGCCGGCTGGCCCTCCGCAAGCCCGAGTCGGTCGGCGTCGTCCGGGCTTACATGCACCGGATTCTCAAGCTGCGCCTTGCGCTTGAGCGAGGGCGCGTTCTGAAACCAGCTGTTGTGCATGTAGGGCGTGCGCAGACTGATCAGCTTGAGCTGGTCCGGCGCTTCGCTCCGCAGTTCATCAAAGATGTCGCGGGCGCGATCAATCGGCGCGGCGAAGATCGGCGGGCAGCAGTCCACCCGCTGGTCGTCGGTCTGGATCCAGGTGTCATAGAAGTGACCGGGCTCCGGAGGTGGCAATTCGGCGACGCCGTGCGGCGCCGACCGGAGCCGCTCCAGCGTCAGGTCGCTGGTCGCGAGCATGTGTTCCAGCCGATCGAATTTTGTCCGTTCGGCATCCGGCGGCAGCGGCGCGATGCCCATTGCCTCCGCGATCTTGCCGAGAATCCACCACTCCTCCCGACGCTGGTGTCGTGGTGGAACCACCGCGGGTGTGTACTGCACGAACGGCCTGTGCTGCATGCCCAGGCCGCACATGTTGATGTCTTCCCGCTCCAGCATGTCGGCGCTGGGTAGCAGGAAGTGCGCGTGTTCGCCGGTGGCGTTGCGGAACAGGTCGATCACGATCAGCAGGTCGAGCTGGTCGAAGGCGGCGCGCAGACGTTCCTCGCCCGCGACCGATAGCAGCGGGTTGCCGGCCATCACGATCAGTGCCCGTATGGGCTGCTCACGGGCTTCGATCATGTCCGCGAGCAGATTGCCCGGCAGGGCACCGAAGATGTGCCGAAGCGGTCCGAATTCGCTTTCGAAGAACGGGTCGGGCTGACGCACGCGTCCGGCCTTCGTGGCCGGATAGAAGCCGGGCGCGTAGCGGTTGCCGCCAGGGCGATCCAGGTTGCCGGTGACGAAGCTGAGCATCTGCAGCAGCCAGTAGCAAAGCGTGCCCTGCCGTCCCATGTTGACGCCGGTGCTCATGTGCACGCAGGCGGACGGCGCGCGGGCGAAGGCCAGGGCGGTCTCCCGGATCTCGTCAGCCGGCAGTCCCACGACCGGTGCCACCACATCAGCGGGGTAGTCGGCAATGAACGCCCGCAGGCCGTCGACATGCTTTCCGTGCGCCTCGACAACCGCTTCGTCGAACAGGCCGGCCGCGTCGATTTCGTGCAGCAGGGCCGCCATCAGGTACGCATCGGTGTCGGGGCGAATCTGCAACACGTCACCGGTGCCCGGCGTGGCGGATTCGATCCGGCGCGGGTTCACGAATCGGATGGTCGCGCCGCGCTGGCGGGCGGCCTTCAGCACCGCCATCGGATGCGGGATGGAGATGAAGCTCATGTGCGAGACCGCGGGGTTCTCGCCGAAGATCAGCGCGTAGTCCGTGCGCTCCAGATCGGGCACGGGGTGCAGCGTCGCCGTGCCGAATACCCCCTCGGCTCCGGCGAACTTGTTGGAGCAGTCCTGCGTGCCGGAGTTGAACAAGCGATCACTGCCGATCGCCTTCATCAACTGCAACATGGCAGGGGTGGCCAGCGTACTGAATGCCGCGGGGTTGCCGATGTAGGCGGCCACGGAGCGTGGACCATGGCGTTTGACGATGTCGCCGAGACGGTCTCCCAGCTCGCCAAGCGCGGTGTCCCAGTCGCAGGGTTCGAACCGGTCGCCCACTCGCCGCATCGGCTGGTTGAGCCGGTCCGGGTCGGCATGGACCTCGGCGAATCGCAGTCCCTTGTGGCAGGCGAAACCGCCGGTGACCGGGTGCTCGCGGTCGGGTTTCAGGCTGCGGAGTTCGCCGTTCTCCACCTCGGCTCTCAGGCCGCAGGAGGGTTCACAGATTCGGCAGAAGGTCGCTACGGATTCTGTCATGTCGTCTCCATCGGGCCGTCTCGTGTGCCCTTGTTTCGCGGAAGCTGCCCGGCCGTCGCCGGATTGCTAGCCTACATCGCATCCACCACGGGTTTCTGCAATTCGGCCGTGATCTCTGCCAGCAGGCCGTCGAGCGCCCTGTCGGTGTAGCCCACATGGTGGCTGACGATCCGGCCGTCCCGACCGATCAGGAACATGTTGGGGATCCGGTCAACCTCGTATTTGCCGGCATTGCTGCCATCGGCGTCCTGCACCAGCCGCAACGGCAGCTCGGAGAGCGCTTGGGCGAGTGCCTTGAAGCGACGGACGTCCTCCTTGTAGTTCACCGAGACGACCGACAGATCCAGCTCGCGCTCATCCGCCACACCCTGGAGGCGGGCGAGCATGGACATCTCGTTGAGACAGGGGCCGCACCACGACGCCCAGAACGTCAGGACCACCACATGTCCACGCATGGCCGCGAGGTCGGCAGCCACGCCATGCTGATCGGTGCCATCGAGTGGGGGCGGGAATTCACCCGGTTGTGGAGGCGAGGCCGCCGAGCCGAACGTGATCAGACCCCCGATCAGCAGCAAGGCGAGCCGGCGGGTCGGCAATCGCTTCGCCGTCATGAAATGTCCACCGCAAGCGATTTGAGGTCGACGAGCCGGCAGGTCTGCAACGCCAGCATATCCGTCGCGGCTAGCACGACCCGCGGGGCGCAGCCGGCATCGAAGGCCTCCTGCCAGCGTGCCGCGCAAAGACACCATTGATCGCCGGGTTTGAGACCGGGGAAGCCGAATTCCGGCCGCGGGGTGGAAAGGTCATTTCCACGACCCGCCGAGAACGTCAGAAAGGCCTCGGTTACGCGGACGCAGACGACATGTCGTCCAATATCGCGAACATCGCCGCGACAGCAACCGTCGCGAAAGAAGCCGGTCTTGGGGTTATGGCTGCAATCGGCCAGTGGTTCGCCGAAAACGTTGCGCGGGCCGTCTGGTCGCTCATCCGGGGCGCTGTCGAAAGCCATGGCAGTGTCCTCGATTGCGGTGAACTTGCTGGCAGGATACGCGCCCCGGGCCGGATGGTGCTGCTGGATCGCGGGTGATCTGTTTCGAGGGATCCGGCCAGCGGCGCTTCAGTCAACGGGGTTGGTAAGGTGTCCCTCCCAACTCGCTGGCAGACCAACCCAGGAAGCATTGATTCCATGCGTGCCGTTCTCTCGTTCCTGTTGCTCGTCGCAACCCTTGCCGGTTGCACCCTCATCCAGTCGAAGCCCGACACTCCGGCCGAGGAGAGACCCGCTTTCAATCTCTTCTACACCGTCTGGATCAAGCCGGAAGAGAAGGTCGCGACGGTGAAGATCAGCCTGACCAGGAATCCCGAGTGGGTGAACTGGATGCGGTTCTACGTTGATGGCGATCGCCACGGCGAATTCCTGAGCAGCGGCGAGTTGCTGATCGAGGGCGATGAAGTGTTGTGGACGCCGCCGGACGAGGATGCCTGGCTGCAATACGACGTGCGGCTGGAAAGCCGGCGCAGCAATGGCCGGTATGATGGGTACATCACTGACGACTGGGCCTTGTTTCGGGCGGACGATCTGGTGCCCCCGGTTCGCACCGATTTCAAGGACGGGACGCAGTCGCGAGCCAAGCTCGAGATCAACGTGCCGGAGGGCTGGTCCGTCGTGACCCGGTATCCCCAGTACACCAGCGGCCGGTTCAAGGTTGATGACGAGGACCGTCTGGTCGATCGCCCGACCGGCTGGTTGGTCATGGGGCGGATCGGCACGCGACGGGAAACCATTGGTGGCACGAAGGTGACCGTGTCCGGGCCCGTGGATCAGGGTATCCGGCGCATGGACATGATTGCCTTTTTGCGCTGGACGCTTCCGACCATGCAGGACCTGTTTCCCGGGTTTCCGGATCGGCTGCTGATTGTCAGTGCGGATGACCCCATGTGGCGTGGGGCACTCTCGGCGCCCAACTCGCTTTATCTGCACGCGGATCGCCCCATGATCAGCGGCAACGGCACCAGCACCATGATTCACGAGCTGGTTCATGTCGCGATGAGTGCCCGCGGTGGTCCGAAGGCGGACTGGATCGTCGAGGGGCTGGCCGAATTCTATTCGCTGGAGGTGTTGCACCGCTCCGGCACGCTGAGCACCGAACGCTACGAGGACGCCCACGAGGAACTCGCCGAGTGGGGGCGGCAGGCCGATTCCCTGGAGGTGGACCGCTCACACGGCCCCATCACCGCCAAGGCGGTCGCCACGCTGCGCAGCATCGACGCGGACATTCGCGAACAGAGTGGTGGCAAGCGCAGCCTGGACGACGTGTTGCGTAGCCTGGCGGAGCTCGACGGTGAGATCACCCGCGAGAAGTTCGCGGAGCTGGTCGATCAGGCCCGGGGAACGTCGGGTTGATGGCGCCAGTCACCAACCCGAATCGCGGCCGTCTCGGGCGCCGGGCGCCGGGCGCCAAGCGCCTGGCAAACCCGGTCGCTAGCGCGGCTGCATCCGGATCGCTCCGTCCAGGCGGATGGTCTCGCCGTTGACGTAGGTGTTGCGAACCAGTTCCAGGGCCATGCTGGCGTATTCATCCGGATGGCCCATGCGCGGGGGGAACGGCACCATCTTGCCGAGTGAATCGATCATCTCCTGCGGTGCCCGGCTGAACGCCGGGGTGAGAAAGACGCCGGGCTGAATGGTGTTGCAGCGGACGCCCTCGCGGGCGAGGTCACGGGCGATGGTCAGGGTCATGCCGACGATGCCGGCCTTGGCCGCGGAGTAGGCGGCCTGGCCGATCTGGCCTTCGGTGGCCGCGGCCGATGCCGTGTTGATCAGCACGCCGCGCTCGCCATCGATCGGGTCCAGTTCCAGCATGCCGGCCGCGGACCGGGTGATGCAGCGAAAGGTGCCGACGGTGTTGAGCCTGAGGACGAACTCGAACTTGTCGGTCGGGAACTGCTTGATTTCTCCGGTCTTCTTGTCGCGCTTGACCGTCGGGATGGCGTTGCCACCGCCGGCGCAGCAGATCAGCGCCCGTTCCTGACCCAGGGCCGCCCGCGCCTTGGCGAACGCGGCGTCGACACTGTCGTCGGAGAGCACGTCGCACTGGCAGAACAGGCTGCCGGTCTCCGCCGCCGCCTTCTCGCCGACCTCCTCGCTGAGATCGAAAATCGCCACCTTGGCACCGGCGGCGCGCAGGGCTTTCACGGTTGCCAGGCCGAGGCCGGATGCACCGCCCGTCACGACGGCGGTGAGAGTGGAATCGATCTTCATGCGGTCTCCTTGTTCTTGGTTTTCGAGGGCGATCAGGCAATGCGCCCGCGGCGTCACTTGCGCCACTATGCAACAACGGTGTTGACTAGTTATGATAGCGTGCAACAGCGCAATAACGAAACGACGGAGGAGAACCCATGACGCAGGTCATGAAGGGCGTCAGAGTGCTGGAGTTGGCTCAATTCACGTTTGTGCCGGCCGCGGGAGCCATTCTTGCGGACTGGGGCGCGGACGTGATCAAGATCGAGCATCCCCAGCGTGGCGACACCCAGCGCGGCTTCGTGAATCTGGGCGGCATGAAGATCGACCCCAACCGCCACACGATGATGGAGCACGCCAACCGCGGCAAACGCAGCGTCGGCGTCGACATTTCCAAGCCGGAAGGCATGGAGGTGATCTACGAGCTGGCCAAGACCGCGGATGTCTTCCTGACAAATTACCGTCCGTCGCAGCGGCAGAAGATGAAGTTCGATGTCGAGCACATCCGCGCCGTGAATCCGAACATCATCTACGCACGCGGCAGCGCTTACGGTGACAAGGGTCGTGAACGCGACGTCGGCGGTTTCGACGGCACGGCGTTCTGGTCGCGTAGCGGCATCGGCCACAACATGACCCCGGCCGAGATGGATGGACCGCTGATGCAGGGCATCCCGGCCTTCGGCGATTCCATTGGTGGCATGAACATCGCCGGCGGCATCTCCGCGGCACTGTTCCATCGCGAGCGTACTGGCGAGGCCATCGAACTGGATGTCTCGCTGCTCAGCACCGCGTGGTGGGCGGCGGGCACGGCGGTGGATCAGTTCATCGAGGCCGGGACGATCATGCGCAACCGCATGCCCCGGTCCGGCGGCAATCCCGGCAACCCGTTCACCGGCAACTTCAAGACCTCCGACGGCGGCACGATCAATCTCTGCATCCTGACGCCCGGTCCGCTGATTCGCGACACCTTCGAGCATCTGGGCATTCCCGACGCCGCGGACGATCCGCGCTTCCAGGACGCCAAGGGGCTGATGACCAACTGGGAGGCGGCCAGCGAGCTGATCACCAAGGCCTTTTCCGAGCAGCCGTTCGAGTACTGGCGCCAGCACCTGAAGACGATGAAGGGTCAGTGGGCGCCGATCCAGAGCCTGCTGGACCTGTCCACCGATGAGCAGGCGCTGGAGAACGACATGCTGTTCGAGGTTGATTCCGTGGACGGCGGCGCGCCGCTGAAGCTGGTACGCGGGCCAGTGCAGTTCAACCACGCACCCGTGAGCACCACCCGCGCCCCGCAGGCTTCCGAGCACACCGAGATCGTGCTGATGGAGATGGGCCTGGAATGGGATCGCATCGAGAGCCTGAAAGCCGGCGGCGCCATCGCCTGACGCCGGTCCGACTACCTAGAGAAGAACATGAAACCAGGAACGAGACTGAAAAGCGCGGCCTGCGACACCGAGGTCATGGTGATTCGCGGCGCCGATGTCGCGGTGATGTGCGGGGGCGCGCCGATGGGGGATGCCAAGCCCGACGCGCCAGCTGAGCTGGACGCTGGCTTCGCCGAGGGCACGCAGATGGGCAAGCGCTATGTCGACGAGGCCGGACGCGTCGAGCTGCTGTGCGTCAAGGCGGGCAAGGGTTCGCTGTCCATTGACGGTGAAGTCCTGCGTCCCAAGGAAGCCAAGACCCTGCCGTCGTCCGACTGACGTTTTCCGCTTCCGATGAATATTTCGCTACTGCTGCAGATGGCGGCCGACGCCGACCCGGACCGGGTCGGGCTGGTCTGTGACGGACGTCGCTGGACCTATGGCGAGCTGCTGAAGGCTTCCAAGGGCGCCGCCGTGCTATTCCGCGACAGCGGTTGCTCGCACGTCGGCCTGCTCGACGAGAGCAGCGAGGCCGCGGTGCTGGCGCTGTTCGGCGCCGCGATGGCCGGCATTCCCTACGTGCCGCTGAACTACCGTCTGGCCGATCCCGATCTGGCCGCGCTGCTGGGGCGGATCGCGCCCGCGTTCATGATTGGTGATGTCGAGCGGATTCAGCGTCTCGACGGCGATTCGGGCCATCGCCTGAACACGCGGGCCGATTTCGTCGCCGCCGCCGAGGCGGCCGCCGGCGACATCGAGGTCGCCGACGAGGCCGGCGAGGGCATCGCCGTGCAGATCTTCACCAGCGGCACCACCTCGGCGCCCAAGGCGGCGTTGCTGCGGCACGCCAACCTGGCGTCATACATCTTCGGCACCGTGGAGTTCTGTTCGGCCTCGCCGGACGACGCCGTGCTGGTCAGCGTGCCGCCATATCACATCGCCGGCATCGCGGCGCTGCTCAGTTCGGTGTACGCCATGCGCCGCATTGCGCTGCTGCCGGCCTTCGAGCCGGACGCCTGGCTGTCACTGGCGGCCTCCGAAGGCGTGACCAACACCTTTGTCGTGCCGACCATGCTGGCGCGAATCATCGCCCGCATGGACGAGGGCCTGAAGCCGGATTTGTCAGGCCTGCGGGCCATCGCCTACGGCGGCGGCAAGA
This sequence comes from uncultured Abyssibacter sp., assembly GCF_964000955.1. Classification (NCBI taxonomy): domain Bacteria; kingdom Pseudomonadati; phylum Pseudomonadota; class Gammaproteobacteria; order Chromatiales; family Oceanococcaceae; genus Abyssibacter; species uncultured Abyssibacter sp. The sequence continues at coordinate 30,958 of NZ_CAXFCL010000218.1, read as the reverse complement.
TGCCGCTGGAACTGATCGAACGGGCGCTCCAGCTGTTTCCGGACACCGATTTCACCAACGCCTACGGGCTGACCGAAACCAGCTCGACCATCGCCCTGCTGGGGCCGCAGGAGCACCGCGCGGCCTTCGAATCGGATGATCCCGACGCACGGGCGCGACTGGCCTCGGTGGGGCGGCCGCTGCCGACCATCGAACTGGAGATTCGCGACGAGGAAGGCCGGCCGCTGCCGGCTGGCGAGCGGGGCGAAATCTACGTACGCGGCGAGCAGGTGTCCGGCGAATACCGCGAACGCAAGGCGCTGGATGCCGACGGCTGGTTCCCGACGCGGGATGCCGGCTGGCTGGACGGGGAGGGCTATTTGTTCCTCGCCGGCCGCGCCGACGACGTCATTGTCCGCGGCGGCGAGAACATCTCGCCGTCCGAGATCGAGGAGGTGCTGCTGGGGCATCCGGCGATTGCCGATGCCGCGGCGGTGGCCGTGCCGTCCGCCGAATGGGGAGAGGCCGTCGGCATCGCCGTGGTCGCGCGCCCCGAGCAGGTGGCGCCAGCCGAGGACGAACTGCGCGAGCTGATTCGGGCCCGGCTGCGGTCCTCGCGGGTTCCGGAGCGCGTCGCCGTGCTCGACGTGTTGCCCTACAACGAGATGGGCAAGCTGCTGCGGCGGGAAATCCGTGCTTTGTTTGCCAATGGCTAGTTGAGAAACCCTGCGCGAAATGTCGATCGGATCGCGCGGCGAGGGGGGACGGATTCATCGCCCCCTCAGAGCATGCTGTAACCGGCCGAAGAGCCGCTTGGAGAGGAGATCCCAAGATGACCGAGACAATCTTCGCGTTCGACAAGCATAACTACGTCGAATGCCAGTCGGCCTACCAGGGGCCGAACAATCAGGACTACTACCTGGGGGATTACAGCATCGAAGGCGGCGCCTTCGTGGACGTGCGTGCGGACAAGCAGAACATCGGTTCCTGCTCCATCGCCCTGCTGCGGTCCCGTTCGCGACTGTTCTTCCGGCGCGCGTTGTCCCACATCCGCCAGGATGGTGTCGACGTCACGGTGCTCTGGTTTGTCCGGCGCGGGCGGCTGCACATTTCTCACCAGCGCGGGCACAGCATCGCCGGGCCGGGTGATTTCGCGATCACCAAGTCGAGTACGCCGTTCACCATCGAGTGCCTGACCGACGACACCGGGCGGCACGAGGTGTTTCACGTGATCCTGCCGACCCATGTGTTCCGCCGTTTCATCATCGACGACTTGCGCACCGGGTTCTGCGTGGGCGCGCACGGCGACGAGTTTGCCGCGGCCCAGCACATCCTCAGGGACTTGTACGAACGGGAGTTTTCCGCGTCTGTGTCCGAACACATGATGGAAAGCGCGTTGATGCTCATGGCCGAAGTCCTGCGCGGTCACGACGCCGGCGCGGTGCGGCTGCGGTTGTCGGATCAGCGACTGGCCGATGTCCTCAAATACATCGACGTGCATCTGTCCGATCCCAAGCTCAGCGTCGCCACTGTCGCCGAGGGCTGTGGCATCTCCGAGCGCTACTTGTCCCTGCTGCTGCAACGCAACGGCACGCCGTTCGCCAGTCTGGTCTGGGACAAGCGTCTGAAGATCGCGAGCAACTGGCTCACGTCACGTGATTCGCAGCAGCTGTCGATCAGCGAGATCGCCTACGGCGTCGGCTTCAAGTCGCCGGCGCATTTCAGTCGCATGTTCAAGCGCGTCTTCAAGCTGAGCCCGCGCGAGTACCGCGCCGCCAATCCGCATCCGGTGGCCGGCAAACCCACGAGTCGGGTGGCGTCCAGCGTCTGCACCCTGCAGTAATCCGACCGAAACCTTCGAGGCTGACTCATGCAAATCAGCGAAACCGGGCAGACGCAGGGCGGCTGCCCCATCGACCACAACGCGATCTCGCTGGCTGACGCGACCATGGCCGATCCGGTCCTGCGGGCGCATCCCAACGCCTACTACGAGGCCCTGCGCCGGGAAGACCCGGTGCATTTCGACGACAAGCTGAACATGTGGCTGGTGTCGCGTTACGAGGATGTCGTCACCGTCCTGCGTGATCCGATCACCTTTTCCGACAAGCTGGGCTACGAGGCCATGTACGCCAGCGGTTATTTCGAGGAGTTCAAGCAGATCCTCGACCGCGACGGCGGCGGTTTCTTCCCCGACGTGATCAAGGACGATCCACCGGCGCATACGCGGGTCCGGCGTCTGCTGGAAAAGGCGTTCACGGCGCATCGCGTCGCGACGCTGGAACCGGCCATTACCGAGACCATCGTCGGCTTCATCGAGAAGCTGGCGGACCGCGCCCAGGACGGGACGGTTGTCGACGGCGTCAATGATTTCGCCGTGCCGCTGACCATTTCGGTGATCTGCGAGCAGCTCGGCATCGGGCAGTTCAACGCGGAGAAGATCCAGCGCTGGTCCGGTGCCGTGACCGCGCAGATATCCAAGATGCAGGACCGCGAGGCGATGATCGAGAACGCCAAGCTGATCTGCGAACTCCAGCATTTCATCATTCAGGAGATGAAGGACCGCGAGGCGAACCCGCGTGAGGACATGATCTCCGACCTGGTCCATGCCAAGACCGACGACGGCGGCACGCTGACCTTCGCCGAGGCGGTGTCGCTGGTGCGGGCGATGATCATCGCCGGCAACGACACCACGGCGACCGCGATCGGCAATCTGCTGTTCGTGCTCGCGACGCAGCCCGAGGTGGCCGAGACGCTGCGCGCGTCCGTGGATGACGAGCGCGCGCTCAACCGTTTCGTCGAGGAGTTGCTGCGGCTGGAGCCCCCGGTGCGCGGTCTCGCCAAGATGACCATCGAGGAGGTCGAGTTGGGCGGAACCAAGCTGCCCAAGCACGCGCATGTGCTGGTGCTCTACGCCTCCGGCAACGATGACGAAACCAAGTTCGAGTGCCCACGGCATTTCGACCATACGCGTCGCAACATCGCGCAACATGTCGCCTTCGGCGTTGGCGTGCACCGTTGCGTCGGCGCGTCGCTGGCGCGAATGGAAATCAAGGTTGCCGCGTGCGAAATCATCAAGCGCTGGGACAACATCAAGCTGGCGATTCCCGTCGAGGAACTCACCTACCTGCCGACCGTGGCGACGCGCTCTCTCGAGCGCCTGCCGATGACCCTGTCGCGGCGCGCCTGATTCGAACGGATTCATCACCGAGGACCGCATGGCTCAAGAACTCACAGGGAAGGTGGCGATCGTCACGGGTGGCGCCGGGGGCATCGGCGCGGCGACCGTGGAACTGTTCGTGGCGGAAGGCGCCCGGGTGGTCATCGCCGACGTGGCGGAGGAGGCCGGTGAAGCGCTGGCGCAGAAGCTCGGCGATGCCGCCGTGTTCCGCCGCGTCGATGTCGCGAAGCAGGACGAGGTGGAGGCACTGGTCGCTTTCGCCATCGAGCATTTCGGCGGGCTGCACATCATGTTCAACAACGCCGGCGTGTCCGGGAACATGCATGACCGCTTTCTCAATGACGATCTGGCCGACTTCCAGCGCGTGGTCGGCATCAATCTGTTCGGCGTGATGGTGGGCATGCAGGCCGCCGGCCGGCACATGGCCGAGAACGGCGGCGGCGTGATCATCAACAACGCGTCCATCGCCGGTGTGCTGCCCGGGCATGCGCTGATGAGCTATCGCGCGACCAAGGCGGCCGTGATTCACCTGAGCAAGTCCATTGCCATCGACTTCGCGGAATACGGCGTGCGGGTGTGTTGCCTCACACCCGGCCATATCCGCACCGAGCTGACCGCATTCAAGCAGCCGGGCATGACCGACGAGCAGGTCGCCCGGGTCAAGGCGGCGGTCAGCCCGGTCATGGATTCGAACATGCCGCTGAAGCGGCACGGCAAGCCCATTGACGTTGCCAACGCGGCGCTGTATCTCGCCAGTGACCGCGCGGCTCAGGTCACCGGGGTCGTCTTACCGGTCGACGGCGGCATCACCGCCGGAGACCCAGTCAATCATCTGAAAGAGATCATGGAGGCCCGAACCCGCGCACTGGCGGTGGAGGGATAGAAGCAATGAAAGTGACATTTGTGCAGCTCGACGGCGTCGAGAAAACCATTGAAGCGGTAGAAGGCGAGACGCTGATGGAGATTGCCCGCGACAACGGTGTCGACGGCATTCTGGGCGATTGCGGTGGTTCCTGTTCCTGCGCCACCTGCCACGTCTACGTCGACGAGCCCTGGCAGGCGACCGTGGGCAAGCCGGATGACGTCGAGGAGATGGCCCTGGAAATGGTCTACGACGTCATGCAGGAGAACAGCCGGCTCTGCTGCCAGATTCAGCTTAACGCGGAAACCGACGGTATCCGCGTCAAGGTCGCGCCGGGCGAGTACTGAGCCGCCCGCGCAAGCCGAAGAGCAGGACGACATCGCCGGAGATCACCGGCGGGGGAGACAAGGATGAGTGCAACTGAAACCTACGATGTCGTGGTCGTCGGCTCCGGCGCGGCCGGTGCCACGGCGGCGCTGCGAGCGCACGAGCAGGGCCTGTCCGTCCTGCTGATCGAGAAGGCGCACAAGTACGGCGGCACCTCGGCCACGTCCGGCGGCGTGATGTGGATTCCCAACCACGGCCTGGTCGAGAGCGACGACAACAAGGACAAGACGCTGGAATACCTGCGCAGCCTGATCAAGGTGCCCGTGCAGGAAGACCGGCTGCATGCCTATCTGGACAACGGGCCGGAGATGGTCCGCTTCGTCCAGTCCACCGGGGTGCCGATCTTTCCGGCGCCCTGGCCGGATTACTACACCGACGCTCCGCAGGCCCGCGCCGATCGCTCGCTGGTCAGCGACACGCTGGATGGACGCGAACTGGGCGACAAGTTCCCGCTGATGCGTGAGCAGTTCACCCGCTTCAAGCTGATGAACCGCTACGCCATGGACCTCGGCGAGTTCTTCACGATCTCGACCAAGGGCCAGGGCTGGATCAAGGCGATCCTCAAGATCATGTGGCGCTACTGGACGGATTTCTCCACCCGCCGCATGACCCGTCGCGATCGTCGCTTCACCCAGGGCGGGGCGCTGATGGGCCAGCTGTTCAAGCAGATCTTCCAGCGCGGTATCGAAGTCCGGCTGGATACGCGTCTGGACGAGTTGAAGGTCACCGACGGTCGCGTCAGCGGCGTGCGGGTCAGCCATTTCGGCCGCGGCTACGAGATCGAGGCGAAGCAGGGCGTGATTCTCTGTGCCGGCGGGTTCGAGTGGAACCAGGCGCTGCGCGATCGCTTCTTCCCGGTGCCGGGCCTGACCCGTCACAGCAGCACGCCCGAGGACGCCAACCGCGGCGAGGCGCTGATCGCCGGCATGGATATCGGTGCGGATACCGAGCACACGCAGGCCGGCTGGTGGATTCCCACCATGCACATGCCGATGCCGACGACCTCGAACTTCGAGGAAATCCATCAGGCGGCCTTCGATGTCGGCCGGCCGCACAGCGTCTGCGTCAACCGCAACGGCCAGCGCTTCGTCGACGAGGCCTGCAGCTATGACGACTTCGGCCAGGCGATGGTCGATGATCAACTCAAGACGGGCGCGAACACGCCCTGCTGGCTGGTGTTCGACGCGACCTTCCGCAGCAAATTCACCGCGGGTGGATTCATGCCCACCGCGCTGATGCCGGACAGCCGGATTCCGCCGGACTACTGGGATCACTACATCTTCCGCGCCGACAGCATCGAGGCCCTGGCGAAGAAGATTCACGTACCGGTGGATGCGCTGAAGGGGACCGTTGCCAACATGAACGCCTATGCGCGCTCGGGCGAGGATCCGGAATTCGGTCGCGGCAACAACGCCTACGACCAGATGTTCGGTGATCCGACCGTGACGCCCAACCCCTGCCTGGGCCCCATCGACAAGGCGCCGTACTACGCGGTGGCGATCAATGTCGGTGATCTGGGCACCAAGGGCGGGCTCAAGTGCGACGCCAGCGCGCGGGTCGTCGACGGCAATGGCCAGCCGATCCCGGGCCTTTACGCCGCCGGCAACAATTCCGGCAGCCCGTTCGGCAACGTTTATCCCGGAGCCGGCGGCACGATCGGGCCGGCGATGACCTTCGGCTTCGTCGCGGTCAACCATATCGTCGCCAGCCGGTCGAACACGGCTGCCGAGGCCACCGACGTTGAGGCCGTGGCATGACCGACGGCGCCGCCGCGCCGCCGCGCCGCTACGACACGCTGGAACTGACGCGTCAGGGCCGACGCCTGACCATCACGCTGAACCGGCCTGACACCCTCAACGCGGTCAACCTGCGCATGCACGAGGAACTGGCCGAGGTGTTCGTCGAGGCCGCGGCTGATCCGCACTCCGACGTGGTCGTGCTGACCGGCGCCGGCCGTGCGTTCTCGGCCGGTGGCGATCTCGACCACATCGCCAAGAACGCGGCGAACCCGGATCTGTTCGACGAGGAAGTCCGGCTGGCCAAGCGCATCGTGTTCGCGATGCTGGACCTGGACAAGCCGCTGATCGGGCGGCTGAACGGCCATGCCGTCGGGCTGGGCGCCACGCTGGCGCTGTTCTGCGATGTGCTGTTCGCCGCCGAGCACGCCAAGATCGGCGACTCCCACGTCGTCGTCGGTCTGGTTGCCGGCGACGGTGGTGCGGCGATCTGGCCGCAGCGCGTCGGGCTTGCCCGCGCCAAGGAATACCTGCTCACTGGCGAGCTGATGCCAGCCGCCGAGGCCGAGCGCATCGGTCTGATCAATCACTGCGTGCCCGCCGACGAACTCGACGCGGCGGTGGACGCGTTCTGCGACAAGCTGCTGGCCGGTGCGGTGGGTGCGATTCGCCGGACCAAGGTGCTGTTGAACCTGGAACTCAAGCGCGTCGTGAACACGGTGATGGACGCCGGCATCGCCTACGAGGCGCTGACCGTGCGCTCCGCCGATCATCGCGAGGGCGTTCGGGCCTTGCAGGAAAAACGCAAACCCAGGTTCGGATCGTCAGGCGACGGCGAGTCGTAGGGCGCCGGGGGCGAACCCGTCGGCCCAATGACGGCTTCCGCTGAATCCACGACCGTGCTCGTGACCGGCGCGATGGGGCAGCTCGGGCGCCGTCTGGTCGAACTGCTGCTGCGCCGCGGGCATCGCGTCGTGGCGCTGGACGTGCCGAACGAGGCCACGCGGGCAACGGCCGCCGACTGGGCGCGGCGATTGGCCGGTCGCGGCGGCCTGACGACGGCCTTCGTGGACCTGCTGGACGCCGACGGCGTGAATGCCTGCCTGCGTGAGACCAGACCCTCGGTCGTCATCCATCTGGCGGCGATCGTTTCCCCGCCGTGCTACCTGAATCCGCGGCTGGCCAGACGGGTCAACGTCGAGGGCACGCGCAACATCGTTCGAGCCTGTCTGGACTGGGCCCGGGACGCCCTGTTCGTCGAGGCCTCCAGTTCGGCGGTCTACGGCTCGCGCAATCCCTATCGTCATCCCGAACGGATCACCCCGCGGACACCGGTCAACCCGGTCGAATGCTACGGGGAAGACAAGGTGGCCGCCGAGGCGCTGGTGGCCGACAGCGGGCTGCGCCACGCCATCCTGCGGTTGGGCGGGATCATTTCGTCCGACGCTGTCGGCAAGGCCGGTCCGGAGTACTTCCTGCTGATGCGTGCCACGCCCGGTGACAACCGGGTCCATGTGATCGACGTCCGCGATGCCGCCGTGGCGTTCGCCAACACGGTGGAACGCGCGGATGCCATCGACGGCAAGGTCCTGCTCATCGGCGGCGACGACAGTTGCGTGCTGCTCCAGCGCGACCTGGAGGACGACGTGATGCAGGCCCTGGGGCTGGGGCGGCTGGGTGCGTCGGCCAGCCTGCCGGGTGATCCGGAGGACGACCGTGGCTGGGGACTGACCGACTGGTTCGACACTCGCGAATCGCAGGCGCTGCTGGACTATCAGCGGCATCGCTGGGACGAAACCCTGGCCGGGCTTGCCGAATCGCAGGGTCGGCGTCGATGGCTGCTCCGGTTGCTGGGCCCCGCCGTGCGGGCGGTGTTTCGGGGTTTTCTCGGCGCGCAGCGTCGCTGGGAGCGTCGCGGACCCTACGCTGATCCGTGGGGGCTGGTCGCGAGCAAGTACGGGACGGAGGTACTGGCGCCGACCCGGTTCTGACTCGGTGTCAGGCCGCCTGCTCCGAGGCGTCTTCCCTCGCGCTGAATCGTTCCAGCAGGGCCCGCTCCCGTTCCCGGTAGTGTGTCACCGCATCCAGCTTCACCGGCCCGTAACCGGCGATGTGGCGGGCTTCCTCGGCGAGTTCGGTGGCGATGGCGAGGTTGCCCGCATCCAGCCGGTCGACGACAGAGCGGATCAGGGACCGGTACTCGACGATCAGCCGGCGTTCCATCCGTCGTTCGGCGAAATATCCGAGCGGGTCGAAGACCGTGCCGCGCAGGAACTTGAGCCGGCTGAGTAGACGGAAGGTAGTGAACATCCACGGTCCGAACATCCGTTTCTTCGGTCGGCCGGAGGCATCGACGCCAGGCAGCATTGGCGGCGCCAGGTGGAAGCTGATCCGGTAGTTGCCGGAGAACTGCTCGTCCAGCCGCTGCTTGAAGGTCGGGTCGGTGTAAAGCCGCGCGACTTCGTATTCGTCCTTGTAGGCCATCAGTCGCGCCAGGGTCAGCGCGACTTCGCGGACGAAACGGTCGCCGCCGTCCAGCGATTTCGCCGCGACTTCGGTGCGGATCGTTTCGACGAAGTCGCGATACGACGCGGCGTAGTTGTCGTTCTGGTAGGCCGTCAGCAGCCGGGTGCGGCTGCGCAGCACGTCGTCGACGGTATCCAGCGGAACCGTCGGTGTCTTGGGTGCGATCTCCCGCGCCAGCGCGTCGGGGTCATGGGCGGCGAGCCGGCCGAGATCGAAGGTGCGCAGGTTGCTGTCGGCGAAGCGGCCGTTGAGCCGGATCGCTTCCTGGATCGACGGAACCGACAGGGGCACCAGCCCTTTCTGCACCGCGTAGCCCAGCATCAGGATGTTGGTGCCGATGCTGTCGCCGGTCAGGTCGGTCGCGAGCTGGCTGGCGTTGAGTTCGGACAGCGGGCCCTCGCCGATGGCCTGTTGCACCGCGCGGCGCAGCCGTTCGTGACCCAGGTCCAGCGTCTTGTTGCGCTGGAACTCGCCGGTGGGCGCGACGTCGGTGTTGACGATGGCGGCCGTCCGGTCCGGTGCGACGGTCTTGAGCACCGGTGCGCCGGAACCGACGATGAGGTCACAGGCGATCAGCAGATCGGTCATGCCCTCGGACAGTCGGGAGGTGTAGATGCCTTTCGGGTCTGGGCCAATGCGGATGTGGCTGGTTACGGCGCCGCCTTTCTGCGCCATGCCGGTCATGTCGAGAATCGTCGCGCCCTTGCCGTCGACGCGGGCGGCCATGCCCAGCAGGGCGCCAATGGTCAGCACGCCGGTGCCGCCAATGCCCGATACCAGGATGTTGTAACCCTGTTCGCCCAGCGCCGGCTGTTCGGGTTCGGGCAGGGCGGCGATCAGCTGGTCCAGTCGCGTCGCGTCGCCGCTGGTGTGCACGGCGATGTCGGCGCCGGTGACGGTCACGAACGAGGGGCAGAAGCCCTTGAGGCAGCTGAAGTCCTTGTTGCAACTGGACTGGTCGATCTTCCGCTTGCGGCCGAATTCGGTTTCCAGCGGCGTCACGCTGAGGCAGTTGGATTGCACCGAACAGTCGCCGCAGCCTTCGCAGACATCCGGATTGATGAACACGCGTTGGTCCGGATCCTCCATCAGGCCGCGCTTGCGGCGGCGGCGTTTCTCCGCCGCGCAGGTCTGCTCGTAGACGATGGCGGTAACGCCGGCGGTTTCGCGCAGCTCGCGTTGCAGATGATCGAGATCGTCGCGATGGTGCACGGTTGCGTTGTTCGGCAGCGCCATGCCGGCGTATTGCTCGGGGTGATCGGAGACCAGGCGCACGGGGCGCACACCCTCGGACAGCAACTGGTTGACCATGTCCAGCGGCGTGATGCCCATCTCCACCGGCTGACCGCCGGTCATGGCGACGGCGTCGTTGTACAGCACCTTGTAGGTGATGTTGGCCTTGGCCGCGACGGCGGCGCGGATCGACAGGATGCCGGAGTGCGAATAGGTGCCGTCGCCCATGTTCTGGAACATGTGCGGGCGATCGACGAACTGGCTGACGGACAACCACGGCGAGCCTTCATGACCCATGGGCATGAATTGCATGGTGTCGCGGTCCATGACCACCGCGGCGAGGCCGTGGCAGCCAATCCCGCCCATGGCCATCGAACCCTCGGGCAGCTTGGTGCTGGTGTTGTGCGGGCAGCCGGAGCAGAAATAGGCGGGCCGGTTGGCGTCGCTGCCCAGTGTCAGCGCATGCGATTCCAGTTGTTCGAAATGCCGGTAGCGGGCCTCCAGCGCCTCGTCGCGGATGCCAATCTGGTCGAGCAGCGTCTTGATCGCGTGGCGTACGTCCGCGACGCGCAGTTCACCGGTGGACGGCAGCAGCGCGGCGCCGGACAGGTCGCGCTTGCCGGCGAGATCGGGGCGCCGGTTCGAGGCGATCGCGTACAGATGCCGGGCGATCTGATCCTCCATCACCGGCCGCTTTTCCTCGATCACCAGCACGGCCCGGCTGCCCGCGGCGAACGCGGCGAGGCGTTCGCCCTCCAGCGGCCAGATCATCGCCGGCTTGTACAGGCGGAGGCCGAGCCGGGCGCAGCGTTCGTCGTCCAGGCCCAGATCGGCCAGTGCCTGGCGCACGTCCAGGTAGGCCTTGCCGGCGGAAACGATGGCGAGATTGCGCTCGGGGCCATCGATGACCACGCGGTCGAAATCATTGACACGGGCAAAGGCCTGGGCCGCCGGCAACCGGTGGTTGACCAGCATGTCCTCTTCCACCAGCGGGGGCAGGTTGGGCTTGAGATTCAGGCCGCCCGGCGGCAGCGGAAAGTCGTCCGGCAGGACGTAGGGCCGGAAGGCGTCAGGCAGTTCCACGGTGGCCGACAGGTCCAGCGTGTCGGTGATGGTCTTGAGTCCGACGTAGCAGCCGCTGAATCGCGACAGCGCCCAGCCGAACAGTCCGAACTCGATGATCTCGGCGATCGTGGCTGGGTACAGCACCGGCAGCATCGCGGCGATCAGCGTGTGCTCGGACTGGTGGGCGCTGTCGGAGGACTTGCCGCCGTGATCGTCACCGGCCACGGCGAGAAAACCACCCGTGGCCGCGGCGCCCTCGAAGTTGCCCAGCTTCAGTGATTCGCAGGCGCGGTCGACGCCGATGCCCTTGCCGTACCAGAGGCCGAAGATGCCATCGAAGCGGGACTGGCCGAACCACTTCAGCTCCTGGGTGCCACGGATCGCGCTGACCGCGAGTTCCTCGTTCAGTCCGGGGGTGAAGCGAATGTCGTGGGCATCCAGGTGCTTCTGCGCACTCCACAATGCGGCGTCGTAGATGCCCAGTGGCGAGCCGCGATAACCCGAGATATAGCCGGCCGTGGTCAGCCCGGCGGCACGGTCGCGGCGGCTTTGATCCAGTGGCAGGCGCACCAGCGCCTGGTTGGAATTCATGAACACGCGTCCGCCGGTCTGCGTGTACTTGTCGTCGAGCGTGACGGCGGATTTGGTCATGAGGGCATCAGGGCCAGAGGGAGTGTGCCGGCCTGCGACCGGTGCGGTTCAGCGCAGCGCGGACAGCGGAAAATCGCAGGCCTCCTGCGTCTGCTGGATTTCGATCAGGTTGCCCTCGGGGTCACGCCCGTAGATGGTCTTGACGTGCCCGACGTCGATCGGCCCAGGCTGGCTGAAGGTCATGCCCAGCCCCTTGAGTCGTTCGTACTCGTCCTCGATATCGGTCACATCCACGCAGAAGTGGGTGTAGCCCTTGTCGTTGGGGTCCAGCCCCTTGGTGACCTTGGGCTCGGGCAGGCTGTACTGGAACAGTTCCATGTAGCAGGTGCCACAGCGCAGCATCGCCCCGCGTGCGGCGGAGCCCGGTACGTCGACGATCTTGTCGATGAATTCGTTGTCTTCCCAGGCGAACGCGTCGCCCACCAACTCGAATCCGAACGCGTCCTTGTAAAACGCCATCATCCGGTCGAGGTCGTGGACGTGAACCGCGACGTGGTGGATGCCTCTGATCATGGGTTCTGGCTCCGTTTGTCTCCCGACACGCAGTCTACTGACTGGTTTTCGGGCGCGGAGGCGCTTGTCAGGAGCAGGCAACAACGGCTGCGTGACGGGTCATTTGACCTATATAAGTCAAGGGCATACTCATCGGCAGAGCTGCGCGAGCGAGGAGAAATTGCCGATGAGCAAGACGCTGATAGCAGGCGCGAGAATCTGGGATGCGACCGGCAAGCCGCCGTATGCCGGTGATGTGCTGATCGAGGGTGACCGCATCGTCGCCGTGTCCGACCAGACGGGACAGCTGCCGCGAACCGATTGCGAGGTCATCGACGCCAACGGCGCCACCCTGATGCCCGGCATGACCGAGGGTCATGCCCATCTGTCCTTCGAGGCGGTCAATTCCACCGAGGATCTGATCGCGCCGCCCCCCGAGGAACACACGTTGCTGACGGCCCGGGTGGCCAAGTCGCTGCTGGACGCCGGTTTCACCAGTGCCTACGGCGCCTCCGAGGCCAAGCTGCGTCTGGGCGTGGCGGTGCGCAACGAGGTCGACGCCGGTCGCCTCCCGGGGCCGCGTATCCGCGCCGGTTCGCTGGAGATTTCCGTCACCGGCGCGATGGGCGACGAAAGCCGCCTGCACAATCCGCGCAACGGCCCGTCCATCATCGTCGACGGCCCCGAGGAAATGCGGAAGGCCGTGCGACTCTGCTGTCGCGAAGGTTGCGACAACATCAAGCTCGACGTGTCGGGCGATCCGTTCTATCCGAACACGCCGGGGCACACCACGCCGATGACCTTCGAGGAGGTCAAGATGGCGGTGGACACGGCGCATGCCTACGGGCGCAAGGTCAATGCCCACACGCGGTCGATCGAGGGCAGCAAGATGTGCCTGCGTGCCGGAGTGGACGTGCTGTTCCATGTCGAGTATTCCGACGAGGAATTGCTGGAGCTGTTCGAGGGGGCGAAGGACCGCGTGTTCGTGTCGCCCACCGTCAGCCTGTTTCACACCATCGTCAACAACGAAGCCGCGCCGGCCGGGCTCACCGCCGAGGTTGGCGGGTTCATGGGCATCCCGGGCTTGCTGGAGGAATCCTGCAAGACCCATACGGCGCTGCGTGAGCGCGGCATCCGCCATCTCATCGGCGGCGACTACGGCTTCAGCTGGAGCCCGAACGGCACCAACGCCCGTGATCTGAAGTTCTTCGTCGACTACTACGGCTACAGCCCGGCGGATGCGTTGGCCTGCGCCACCCGCAACGGCGGGTTGGTAATGCGCAGCCAGGGCGACCTGGGAACGATTGGCGAGGGCATGCTCGCCGACCTGCTGCTGGTGGACGGCGATCCGCTGAAGGACATCGAAATCATGACCGACCACAGCCGCCTGCGCCTGATCATGAAGGGCGGCGAGGTCTACAAGAACACCATCGAGCCCCGCGCCGCGCTGGCCGCGTGAGCCTCGACGAGCCATTCAGGAGACAGCCATGAACGACGTAGACGCTCCCATCAAACTGGACGATGTGCTCAAGCGCGGCGGTGCCCGCTGCCCGGGCGCGCCGACGACGCAGGAGATCATCGCGGACGACACGGTACCGGCCCCGGCCTGGGTACGGTCGGAGTCCTACGAGTTTCTCGGTGACGAGGACATCTCCACCGATCGTTACACCGACCCGGCCTTCGCCAAGCGGGAATTCGACACGCTGTGGACCAAGACCTGGCAGTTCGCCTGCCGCGAGGAACACATCCCGGAGGTCGGTGACTACCACGTCTACGACCTGGGTCGTTACTCCTTCATCATCACCCGCGTTGGCGAGGACGACATCCGCGCCTACTACAACGCCTGCCTGCATCGTGGCACCAAGCTGCGTGCCTCCGGCACCGAGGGCAGCGCCTGCGAGTTCAAGTGCAGTTTCCACGGCTGGACCTGGAACCTGGACGGCACGCACAAGAGCTCAACCTGCGACTGGGATTTTCCCCATGTCGATTCGGAGAAATTCTCGCTGCCGCAGGCGCGGGTGGCCACGCTGGGCGGTTTCGTGTTCATCAACATGGATCCGGAGGCGCCCTCGCTGGAGGACTATCTCGGTCCCGAGGCGCTGTCGCATATCAAGGCGTGGAAGCTGGAAAACCGCTACATCACGTTGCATGTGTCCAAGCGTTTGCCGGCGAACTGGAAGCTGACCATGGAGGCCTTCATGGAGGCCTATCACGTCATCGACACGCACCCACAGGTGGCGCCGTCCAACGGTGATGCCAACTCCCAGTACGATTTCTATGGCGATCATGTCGATCGCTTCATCTCGACGCTGGGGGTGGTCAGCCCGCATCTGTACGGCGAGATCAGCGAACAGGACATCGTCGATCAGTTCACCCTGGGCGACAGCTCCGCGATGGGCGACACCAAGATCAAGCTGGAGGATGGCGAGAAGGCTCGAGGCGCGGTCGCCAAGATCTTCCGCAACATGTTCGAGCAGGCCGCCAACGCTGACCTGTCACACGTGTCCGATTCCGAGCTGCTGGACTGCTTCTCCTACACGGTATTCCCCAACACCTTCCTGTTCCCCGGCATTTCGCTGCCGATGGTGTACCGGTTCCGGCCGGACCCGACGGACCATCGCAAGAGCCTGTACGAGGTGTTCTTCCTGCGCCCTGTTCCGCGTGAAGGTGAGCGTCCGGAGCCGGCCGAACCGATCCATCTGGGCGATGACCAGTCGTTCACCGAAGCCGAGGGCATGGACCCCGGCTTTGGTCAGATTCTCGACCAGGACACGGACAACCTGCGCCTGCAGCAGGAAGGCATCGAGGCCAGCGCCAAGAAGAGCATCACGCTGGGCAACTACCAGGAAATCCGCGTGCGGCACTTCGAGAACGCGGTCGACAAGTACGTTGCGGGGTAGCTCCGTTCGACACCGAGTTTGGCAAGCGGCCGGCATTGTCCGGCCGCTTGTTCGTTCATCCCCCCATCCGGATCGTTCCGACAACCGGGTCGGGTGGCGCACCGCGCGTGACGTGAGCCGTTCGCGGATGGCCCTGGTACAAGGACGCATTGCATGACCGACACATTCTCTCCCGTGCTCAAGCTCGCGGACCTGCCGCCGGGGAGCAAGAAGGTCGTCAAGCTGGACGGCAAGCCCGTGCTGCTGTGCAACTACAAGGACCGGATCTTCGCCGTGTCCAACATCTGCTCGCATCAGTACAAGCTGCTGCACGGTGGACGTGTCCGTCACGGCAAGATCACCTGCCCGGTTCATGGCGCCCGGTTCGATCTGGCCACCGGCGAGGCGCTGGACCTGCCGGCCACCGAACCCATCGAGACTTATGATGTGCGTGTGGAGGGTGACGACATCGAGGTGAGTCTGTGAGCGAGCAGTTGCGGACCGAGGTGCGGTCCTGGCTTGAGAACAACGTGCCCGCCGGCTGGCGAGAGGCCATGACCGGCTGCGATCAGGACGCGTTCGTCGCCGCTCAGCGGGACTGGTTCTTCAAACTGGTCGAGGCCGGTTACGCGACGCCCCACTGGCCCGAGCGCTGGCCCGGCGGCGGTCGCTCGCTGGCCGAACAGAAGATCATCTACGAGGAGGTTGCCCGCGCCGACGCGCCACGGCTGATCCTGTACTTCGTCGCGCTGTACCACGCCGCCTGCACGCTGATGGAATGCGGTAGCGCCGATCAGCAGCAGCGCTTCCTGCCCGGCATTCTCAAGGGGGATGTCTGGTGCCAGGGTTTTTCCGAGCCGAACGCCGGGTCCGATCTCGCGTCACTGCGTACCCGGGCCGAACGCCGGGGCGATGTTTACGTGATCAACGGCCAGAAGACCTGGTCGACGATGGCGCAGTATGCGGATCGCTGCCTGCTGCTGGCCCGGACCAGCAGCGACGGGCGACCGCAGGCCGGCATCACCTATTTCCTGATGGACATGCGCAGCAAGGGCGTGTCGGTTCGGCCGATCTCGCAGATCACCGGCGATGACGAGTTCGCGGAAATCTTCCTCGACGATGTGGAGATTCCGGTCGAGGATCGCGTCGGCGAGGAGGGCCAGGGCTGGGCGGTGGCGCAGGCGACGCTGGCCTCCGAGCGCGGTCTGACCCTGGTCGAGCTGACCCAGCGCATGCGCCACTCGCTGGGACGCATCGGCGAAGTGATGCGGGCCAGGGGCTGCGCCGACGATCCGGTGCTGCGCGCCGCCTTTGGCCGGCTGATCCCGCAGGTGCATGCGGCCTGCGCGCTGGCGGATGGCTACCTGCAGAAGCGGATTTCCGGCGAGGAGGTCGTCGGCGACGCGTCCATCGTCAAGCTGTACTACGCACGCACCTTGCGCGAGTTCGTGCGTCTGGGTCAGCAGATCAGCGGACTGGACGGCCAGACCATGGAGGAATTCACCCGCGGCGGCAGTCAGGAGACCGGCAACTGGGCCGTGGACTTCATGAACTCCTACAACTGGTCCATCGCCGGAGGCAGCGACGAGATTCAGCGCAACATCATCGCCGAGCGAATGTTGCAGATGCCGCGCGAACCCCGGGACTGGCGTTGGCAGAAAGGCGCATGAGCGAGCTACTCACCGAACTGACCGACTCGACCCGCAGCGTGCTGGATTCGCTGGGTCCGGGCACCGCCGAGGAGACGATCTGGACCCAGGTCGTCGATCTGGGCTGGCTGCTGGCCGGCGTGCCCGAATCGCTGGACGGGCTGGGCCTGGGTCCTGCGGCCGTCTGCGTGATTCAGCAGGAACTGGGACGCAGCCTGTCCGCCGCACGGTATCCGGCGGCGACGCTGGTCATCGATGCACTGGTCGCGGCCGGAGAATCGCCGCTGCTGGAGCGCCTGCCGCTGTTGCTGACGGAAGCGCTCGCGACCGCGCCGCTGGTCCCGCCGGACATCGAGATCAGCGACGATGGAAGGCTTTCGGGCACGGTCCGGGCGGTCTGGTCCGTCGACCGGGCCAGCGACATTCTGGTCTGGACAAATTCAGATGTTTTGCTGGTGCCGACCTCGGCCGGAGCGCTGAAGGCGCGGCCGACCTGGGACGAAACACGCCGGTTGTTCGATATCACGTTCACTGACGTGAACATCGATTCGGGGTGGCGGCTGGCGCAGGGCGCGGCGGCCGAAACCCTGGTTTGCCGCATCGAGACACTGCGCGATTTCCTGCTTGCGGCGGACGCGATCGGCGGCGCGACGGCGGCGCTGGAGAGCACGGTGAACTACCTGACCGAGCGCAAGCAGTTCGGGCGCCCGCTGGCGCTGTTTCAGGCGCTCAAGCACCGCTGCGCCGACCTCAAGGCGCATATCGCCGCGGCCGAGGCATTGTTCGCCGACACGCTGAATCAGGCGGAGTCGGGCTTTGGTCAGCCGCAGGCGGCGCTGCTGGCACGCGAGGCGAAACTGTTGGCCACCGCCGCGTACACCGAAGCGGCCGAGGAGGCCGTTCAGCTCCATGGCGGCATCGGCATGACGGCCGAACATCCCTGTCATCTGTACCTCAAGCGGGCACAGCTCAACGAACATCTGGGCCGTCGAAGGGTCTCAGATGAACTGGAGCTGGCAACATGTCAATTCAGCTAGTCTTGAGGGCTGACGGAGACCCATATGTCCGGACAAAATAAATTATTTGGTGCTGGAGTGATCGCCGGGCTGCTGCTGTCCAGCAGCGCCATCGCCATGGCTGACAGCCAGACGTTCTCGATATCCGAACCCGAGGGCGGCGCGCAGACCCATGTGGGCGAGCTGCGCATCGACGAGGACGAGGGCCTGACCGTGCGCGAGATGGTGTTCCGGAACATGGACGGTGATGTCGTCCAGACCGAGCGCGTCGTCTACGACCCGAACACGCTGCGCATCACCGAGTACAGCAAGGTCAACACGCCGGTCGGTCTGGAGGAGTACATCGAGTCCGGCGACGAGCAGTTCACGATGCGCCGCCGGGCCAAGGCCTCCAAGGACTTCGAGGAAGATCGCTTCGACTGGTCGGCCAACGAATTCCACCCCGCGGTGCTGGATGCGCTCACGCGTACGCACTGGGAAGAGATCCGGGACGGCGGTTACGAGTTCGAGATGTTCGTGGGGCAGCTCGGCAAGAGCCTGGACATGGAACTGGTCCACGACGGCGAGCAGACGCTGGACGGCGAGCGGGTCTCGATCATCAAGCTGCAGCCCACGTCCTGGGTGATGCGCAAGCTGATGCCGGACAACGCCTACTACTACCGGACCGAGCCGGAACCCAGGCTGGTCCGCTACGTCGGGCCGAGTCACTTCCCGGCAACGGAACAGGTCGATATCCGTTACGCGCAGACCGCCGAGCATTGAGCATCGCGGCGCATGCGCCAATTGTCGACGGGGTCGCGGCGGTTGCCGGGATGCCGTCGTCACCACGGCACTAAGGTTTTCTCATCTCGCCGGCCGTCGATGCCGGCGAGGACATTTCGCAGACAACAAGGGGCGAGAGCATGTTTTCTGCAATCCTGATCGACAAGAATGACGAAGGACAGTCCGTCGAGCTGACACAGGTCGACGAGTCGCAGTTGCCGGAGGGTGACGTCGCCATCGACGTCGCCTACTCGACGCTGAATTT
Organism: uncultured Abyssibacter sp.; assembly: GCF_964000955.1. Taxonomy (NCBI): domain Bacteria; kingdom Pseudomonadati; phylum Pseudomonadota; class Gammaproteobacteria; order Chromatiales; family Oceanococcaceae; genus Abyssibacter; species uncultured Abyssibacter sp. Next base: position 12,278 of record NZ_CAXFCL010000218.1, on the reverse strand, counting down.
CAAGGACGGACTGGCGATCACCGGGAGCTCTCCCGTGGTTCGGCGCTTTCCGATGGTGCCGGGGATTGATCTGGTCGGCACCGTGACCGACAGCAGCCACGGTGACTACAAGGCCGGCGACACCGTCGTGCTCAACGGCTGGGGTGTCGGCGAAACCCACTGGGGCGGGCTGGCGCAGAAGTCCAGGCTCAAGGGCGACTGGCTGGTGCCGCTGCCGGCCGCGTTCGAACCGCGCCAGGCGATGGCCATCGGCACGGCCGGCTACACGGCCGCGCTTTGCGTGGACGCGCTGGTCAACTTTGGCGTCACGCCGGATCAGGGCGAGGTGCTGGTCACCGGCGCCACCGGTGGTGTGGGCAGTGTCGCGGTGGCCTTGCTGGCCAAGGCCGGTTTCACCGTCGTCGCGGCCACTGGCAAGGCGTCGGAAGGCGACTACCTCAAGCAGCTGGGCGCCACCGACATCATCGATCGCGCCGAACTGTCCGAAAAGGGCAAGCCGTTCCAGAAGGAACGCTGGGCCGGTGTCGTCGATTCAGTCGGCAGCCACACGCTGGCCAACGCGCTGGCGCAAACCAAGTACTGCGGCGCGATCGCCTGCTGCGGTCTGGCGCAGGGTCCGGATCTGCCGGCCACGGTCATGCCTTTCATCCTGCGCGGCGTGTCGCTGCTGGGTGTCGACAGCGTGATGGCGCCCAAGGCGCGTCGCCTGAAGGCCTGGGAGCGGCTCGCCCGTGACCTGGATGCCGCCGCACTGGATCTGATCGCCGCCGATGAAATCGGTCTGGGTGACGCCATTGCCAAGGCTCAGGACCTGATGGCCGGCAAGGTGCGTGGCCGCGTGGTAGTCAACGTCAACAAATAAGGCCGGTCCGATCGCAGGCCGGTGACAACAAGAGGGGAAACGTGATGTCCGATGCAGCAGTGGACGACAAGGTCGAACTTGATCTCAGCGATCTGGACAAGTGGGTTGGCAAGCCGGTCGTGTTCGCCGAGTTGTGGGACCCCTGCAACGCCACCGACATCCGTCGTTGGGTCATGGCGATGGACTACGCGAATCCCATCCACTGGGACGAGGAGTTTGCTCGCAACTCCAGGTTCGGCGGCATTGTCGCGCCGCAGTCCTTCGCCGTGGCCATGGACTATGGTCATGGCTGTCATCCGGCCTGCGTCGGCAAGATTCCTGGCTCGCACCTGATCTTCGGCGGCGAGGAGTGGTGGTTTTACGGCGCGCCGGTCCGTCCCGGAGACAAGCTGTTCCAGAAGCGTCGCTTCGACGGTTACGACGTCAAGGACACCAGCTTCGCCGGTCCCACGGTGTTCACCCGCGGTGACACCGAGCATCGCAACCAGAATGGTGTGCTGGTGGCGCGGGAGCGCGCGACGGCGATTCGCTACCTGCGCGAGGAGGCGAACAAGCGGGCTGTCTACGGCAAGGAGAAGGCCTCGCCCAAACGCTGGGACAAGGATGAACTGGCCGAGATTCACAAGCTCCGCTACGAGTGGATTCTGTCCAATCGCGAGGGTCATTCGCCCGCCTACGGTGACGTGAAGGTCGGCGACAAGCTGCCGCGTCGCGTCATCGGCCCGCATACGATCACCACCTTCGTGACCGAGTACCGCGCCTTCCGTCAGAACATCTGGGGCACCTGGCGCTGGAACGTGCCGGAGGATGCCTACGATCCGGCCAAGGAAGACGCCGGCTTCGCCGAGGACATGACCTACGATCACGACGCCCGCAAGATCGACCCGCGGATGGGCGACGGGCTCTACCACGGTCCGTCCAGTGGTCACCTGAATCTGGAGAAGGCCTCCAACATCGGCATGGGTGGCATGTACGGCTACGGTGCGTCGATGAACGCCTGGCATGTCGACTATGTCGCCTACTGGGCCGGCCACAACGGCTTCGTCTGGCATTCGAAGACGCAGTTCCGCAGCCCGGCCTTCGAGGGTGATGTCACTTATGTCGACGGCGAGATCGTGGAGAAGATCGACAAGTCGCCGTTCGGCGTGCCGGTGGTCCGCGTGCAGGTGGCGATGACGACGCAGACCGGCGAGGTCATCCTCAAGGGCACCGCCGACGTCGAGCTGCCTTACTGACGCCCGCGCCATGCAGGCAACGGAATTGTCCATCGTCCGCGGCATCCCGCTGGAGGACGAGCCAGGCCAGGGCGCGCTGACCATCCCCGGCTATCTGCGGGAGGTCACCGGGCGATACGCCGACCGCGAGGCCGTGGTGATGCACGGCCCGGACGGCGTCGTACGGTGGACGTATCGGGAGCTGTGGGAGCAGTCCCTGGCCGTGGCGAAGGCGCTGATCGCCGCCGGTGTTGGCAAGGACAGCCGCGTCGGCATCCTGATGGTCAACCGCCCGGAATATCTGGCCGCGTTGTTCGGCACAGCCATGGCCGGCGGTTGTTCGGTGGCGCTGAGCACCTTCTCGACGACCGACGAGCTGAAGCATCTGCTGACGGTGTCGAACATCTCGGTGCTGCTGTTCGATCGTCAGGTGCTGAAAAAGGATTTCGCCGCGATGCTCCGGGAGCTGGAGCCGGCGATCGCCGACGCGGCGCCGGGCGCGCTGCGGTCGACCAGCTTTCCCTATCTCGAACGGCTGGTCGAACTGCGCCCGGCGACGCATGCCGGTGAACATTCACCGCCGCCGACCGGCGCGATCGAGACCTGGGAGGCCTTTGTCCCGACCGGGGCGGACGTGCCGACCGCGCTGGTCGAGGCCCGGGCCGACAGCGTGTCGCCGGGCGACATCGGCGGGTTGTTCTTTTCGTCCGGCACGACCAGCCTGCCCAAGGGCATTCTGCATGCGCAGCGGGCATTCACCATCCAGTGGTGGCGCTGGCCGCGAGTGCTTTGCGTGCGCGAACCCGCGCGTAGCTGGACCGGAAACGGTTTCTTCTGGTCGGGCAACGTGACGATGATCGTCGGCACCGCGTTGTCCACCGGCGGCGCGGTGATTCTGCAGGCGACCTTCGAGGCGGAATCCGCATTGCGGCTGATGGAGGCCGAACGGGTGACGCTGGTCAACGGCCGGCCGCATCAATGGGCCCGGTTGCAGGCCGCGCCGAACTGGGCGGAGACCGACCTGTCCAGCCTGCGCTACATCACCAAGGGCGAGCTGATGATGGAGCACCCGACGGTGGACAGCGACTGGCAGCTCCCCAATTCCTACGGCAACACCGAGACGATGACGATCAGCACGTCGTTCGATTCGGACACACCCGCCGAACGCTACGCCGGCAGCTTTGGCGGTGCGCTGCCGGGCAATCTGATGAAGATCGTCGATCCGCGCACCGGCGCGCCAATGCCCGTTGGTGAGCGCGGCGAGTTGTGCATCAAGGGCCCGACGATGATGCTGGGCTACCTGGGCAAGACCGTGGAGGAAACCTTTGACGACGAGGGCTACTTCCGCACCGGAGACGGTGGCTACGTCGACGCCGAAGGTCGGCTGTTCTGGGAAGGCCGCCTCAACGACATCATCAAGACCGGCGGCGCCAATGTCTCCCCGGAGGAGGTCGACACGGTGATCGCGACCTATCCCGGCGTGAAGCGCGCGCAGACCGTCGGCGTGCCGCATCCCACGCTCAGCGAGATGGTCGTGTCCTGCATCGTGCCGGTGGACGGCGAGACGCTGGACGAGGCGGCGGTGGTCGCTTATCTCAAGGAACGCCTGGCCAGCTTCAAGGTGCCGCGCAAGGTGCTGTTCTTCGCCGAGGAGGACTTCGCGCTGACCGGCAACGAGAAGGTCAAGACCGCGGAGTTGCGCAATGCCGCCGTGGCCCGGCTCGGCGAGCTGACGGCGGCCTGATCGCCTCGGCGTCGATTCAGGCGGTTTGCGCCACCCTTCGCAGGGCGGCGAGTGACAGCAGCAGCGTGACCCATTCGAAGCCCAGCGCGCCCAGCGTGTAGGCACTCCAGTCGCCGGATACGACGGCGGTGCCCAGCCGGGCGATGCCCAGGCCTCCCAATGCGACCACCTGCACCAGCAGGGCCTGGTCCATGCGGATGACGCGCAGGCCGCCGAGCAGGGCCGACAAGCCGATGGCGGTCTGCACGCCGCCGTACATCGCACGCAGCTCCGTGATCGCCATCGTGCCGGATGCCTGAACGCCGGAGATGCCGGCCAGCGCTTCCGGAAACAGCAGGCAGTAGACGCCGAATGGCGTCCAGCCCGCGGCCATGACCAAGAGGAAGATGCGTGGAAACATCGCGGGCGCTCAGGAGGCGCGGATGCCGATGGCCTTGATCTCGGTGAACTCCTCGATGCCCTCGCGACCCCATTCGCGGCCCATGCCGCTTTGCTTGTAGCCGCCGAACGGCAGGTCGCCGGTGATGCTCATGCCGCCGTTGACGCTCAGCGCGCCGGCCCGGATGCGCTTGACCACGCCCAGGGCACGCTGCGTGTCACCGAACACCGCTCCACCCAGCCCGTAGATGCTGTCGTTGGCGATGCGCACCGCGTCGTCGTCGTCCTCGTAGGGAATCACGACCAGCACCGGCCCGAAGATTTCCTCCTGGGCGATGCGCATGTCGTTGCTGACGTCGACAAAGCAGGTCGGTTCGACAAAATAGCCGTCGCCCATGTCGGGACGGGCCTTGCCGCCGGCGAGCAGCCGGGCGCCTTCCTGCTGACCGATCTCGATGTAGTTCAGCACCCGGTCCATCTGCCGTTTGGAGATCAGCGGACCCATCATGCAGGTCGGTTCATCGAAATGGCCCCACTTGTCGGCGAAGCCGGCGTAGGCCATCTGCAAGGCCTGCACCGCTTCCTCGTAGCGGCTTCTGGGCACCAGCAGCCGGGTCGGATAGGCGCAACCCTGGCCGGCGTGGAACACGACCATGGAGCCCATGACCACGCGGGCGAACTCGGGGGCGTCGTCCAGCACGATGTAGGCCGACTTGCCGCCCAGTTCCAGGAACACGCGCTTGAGGGTCGGCGCGCCGTTTTCCATGATCAGCTTGCCCACCGCGGTGGAGCCGGTGAAGGAAATCAGGTCGACGCGCTCGTCGCGGGTCAGCATTTCGCCGGCCATGGCCGCATGGCGTGACGTGACGACGTTGAACACGCCGGGCGGGAAACCGGCCTCCGCCGCCAGCTCGCCCATGATCGCGCCCATCAGCGGCGTGTCCGGCGCCGGCTTCAGCACCACGGTGCAGCCGGCGAGCAGGGCGGCGATCACCTTGCCGACGTTGACGTAAAGCGGCACGTTCCAGGGCGTGATCGCGCCGACGACGCCAACCGCCTCACGCAGCACCAGGCGTTTGGTGTCGAAGCCGTATTCGTTCTTGACGCCGCGATCCTCGGACCAGGTGACGTCGGAGAAACAGTTCAGCAAATCATTCATGCCGTTGAGGGCACCGTCGATCTGCGCCCGTGCCGCGGCACCGATCGCCGCGCCGGCCTCCAGTCGTGCGATCTGGACCAGCTTGTCGCGGTTGGCGACCATCAGGTCACGGTACGTCTTGAGCAGTTCCAGCCGCGCGGCCGGGTCCTGCGACCAGTCGGTGTCATCAAAGGCGGTACGCGCCGCCTGGATCGCCAGATCCACATCCTCGGCGGTGGCATCGGCGGCCTGGCCCACGACCTTGCCGGTCCATGGATTGATGTTGTCGTAGGTCGCGTGGCCGCCAGCGGGGCGGACGTCGCCGTTGATGTAGAGCTTGCCCTCGGGAAGCGTGTCCATGTCTGAATCCTCTGTCGTTTGGCGGCTGCGTCGCCGGTGATTCGGGGTCGCCTGGCAGGCGATCAGGTGGTGTTTTTCAGAGCGTGTCGTGCCGCGACATAACCCCAGGTCATGGAGGGGCCGATGCTGCCGCCCGGGCCGGGTTCGACGGCTCCCATGACCGAGGCCGTCGAGGTGCCCGTCGCGTAGAGCCCGTTGATGACCGAGCCATCGCCGCGGAGCACCCGCGCGCTGGCATCGGTGACGAGGCCGCCGAAGGTGCCGACGTCGCCCGGGTAGAACGGCACCGCGAAGAACGGTCTCTGCTCGAGGCTGCCCAGCGTTTTCGACGGGTCGTGGAGCGGATCGCCAACCCATTGATCGTAGGGCGCGTCACCGCGCTGGAAGTCGTCGTCATGCCCCTGGCGGACGAAGCCGTTGAAGCGGTCCACCGTGGCGTTCAGCGTGGCCGGTTCCATGTCACAGGCCGTGGCCAGTTCGTCCAGGGTCTCGCCCTGGACCAGGAATTTCTGGTCAAACCACTCCGGCGGCTTCTTGGGTCCGGGCATGCTGCCGGCCAGCATGTATTTGCCCAGGTACTGGCTGTCGAAGACCATCCAGCTCGGCACGGCAGGCACGTCGCGGTCGCGTTCCACCATCAGGCGGGTGAACTCCACATGCGAGCAGGACTCGCGGGCGTAGCGGGTGCCGGTCTGGTCGACCACGATCGCGTGCGGCTTGCACATGTCGTTCTGCAGGCCCGGCTTGATCGCGGTCACGTCAACGCCGGGTGGCATGGCACTGGGCATGCCCAGGCGGTCCGCCATCTGCGCAAGCGCTCCGCCGATGCGGGCGCCTTCCTCGATCATCTCGCCGGTATCGTTGAGCTGAACGCTGGACCAGTCGGCCTGGATGCCGGGCATGTGCTTGTCCAGCAGAGCCTGATTGCGGGAAACCCCGCCGGCATTGATCAGCACGCCCAGCCCGGCGCCGATGCGGCGGTCGCCCGAGGCGGTGGCGACGACCACGCCGCTGACGCGGTCGTCTTCAACGATCAGTTCCCGGACCGGGGTGTTGAGTCGGATGTCGGCGCCGGCCTTGAGCGCGGCGTTCAGCATCTGGCCTTGCAGGGCGTGGCCGGCTGTCGCGCGCTTGCGGCCGGTGAACTTGTCGACGATGACGCGCCAGAGGATGCGCAGCAGCACGCCCTTGGCGGCCCAGCTGCGCTTGAGCAGCGGCAGCTGCATGGCCTCGTCCAGATTGGCGGGCAGGGGCAGAAAGCCGGGACGCAGCTTGTCCATCCATTCGCCGAGCTGCTTGATATCGAACAGCGTCGACACCACGGCCCGGCCCGGCACCGAGGCGCCCGGCGCATCGTAGTAGTCCGGCCAGGACGGAATACGTCGGAACGCCAGGCCGTGATCGACCAGAAAGTCGAGCAGTTGGGGCGACTGTTCGACGTAGGCCTTGCGTCGTTCGGCGCTGGCGCCCGGGCGGTCGTCATGATCGCCGACCACGGCGTCCAGATAGGCGATCGCCTGGTCGGTGCCATCGGGAATCCCGTCCTCCCGCATGAAGCGGTTGTTCGGAATCCACATGACGCCGCCGGAGGTGGCGGTGGTGCCGCCGACCAGGTCGGATTTTTCCAGGATCAGCACCCGCTTGCCGGCGTCGCGCAGTACCAGCGCGGCGGCCATCGAGCCGGCGCCGCTGCCGACGATGATGAAGTCGACCTGCTCGTCCATGGCCCCGGTACTCATGCCGGCCGGCGTGCGCCGATGTGCATCGTGCCGACCTGCACGTCGGGCGGCAGGTCCAGCAGGTTGCGGAACACGTCGGTCACCGAGTTGTAGTGCGAGATCGGACGTTCGCGCAGGTTCAGGCCCACGGCCATGGTGGCCTGCATGAAGCGTCCGGCGACGCCCGGGTCGATGTCCCAGGTCTTGCCTTCCTCGTACATCTGGCCGGCGCGGACATTGGTGACGCGGATGCCGTCGGGCTCCAGTTCGTGGCGCAGTCCCTCGCCGAAGCGTTCCAGCCCGGCCTTGGCGGCGGCATAGATGTTGAGCATCGGGAACGTCATGCCCACCGACTCGCTGCTCACGTTGATGATGTGTCCGCCGGCGTTCAGCAGCCCGATGGCGGCGCGGGCGCAGAAGATCGCGCCGGACAGGTTGGTGTTGACGATGTTCAGAATCTGTTCGTCAGCCGCTTCCGCGACCGTGAATGGCTCGTAGATCGCGGCATTGTTGATCAGGTCGTCGATGCGACCATGCCGTTCGGCGATGAGCGCGAAGGCCGCGTTGACCGATTCCGGTGAAGCGACATCGCAGCCGATCGCCATGGCCGCCTCGCCCAGTTCCTCCGCGACCGCCTCGACCTTGGCGGCCGTGCGGCCCAGCAGCACGACCTGTTCGCCATCGGCGACGAAGCGTCGCGCCAGCGCGCGGCCCAGTCCGACGCCTGCGCCGGTGATCACGATGACTCTTGATGACACGGAATCCCTCCTGCTGGTCGGCCTTCAGTCCTGCGGCGGGTAAACCGACAAATCGCCGGCATAGGCGATGCCGCCCGGCCAGAAGTCGGAGCCGCTGACCTTCCTGAAGTAGTGCACGGTGCGGGCGAACGAGCCCGCCTGTTCCTTGCGCGGCTGCATCGCCACGCCACTGGGACTGACGCCGCGGGCGCGGGCGCTGAAATCCCGGAGCGTGAACATGAGGTCGTCGCTCTGCTGCGCGCAGAGAATCAGCTGGTCGCCCGGGCAGTAGTGCTTCGGCGCGATCTGATGCTCCGACAGCTCGCCGCGCTTCATGCCGACATGGCCCGGCACGTTGATCACCTCGTTGCTGTGCACGTCCTCGTACCACTGCTGGTACTCGTCGTAGCGACCGATCACGTAGTTGCCGAGGATCAGGCTGATCCCGGAGAACGGCTGGGTGTCGTCCCAGTTCGGGCTCATTTTCCAGTCGGTGAACAGGCGATAGGTGTAGAGCCGCTCGGTGGTGTCGTCAGCGGTCAGTCCGGTGTCGCGGGCCTCGGCGATCAGCGGTCCCAGCGCCGGCACGTCGATCGCCGGGTCGGGCAGGTCGAAGTCGTAGACGCTCATGAACCGCCAGGGCTGCGGGATGTCCGGCATGATCTGCTCGGGCGTGACCTCGTAGCGGTCGGCTCCCCTGAAGCCACGCAGCCGCGAGAGCCCGTCGCGATGCGGGCCATCGAACCACTGCGCGTAGGCGTCATCCTGGCCCGCCGTCACGTTGTGCAGGTGAATGGTCGTATAGAGCGCCACGGGCGTTTCGTCTCCTCGTCCCGTTGTCGTTTTCGGCTGCTTGGAACAGCCTGTTGGACGTTTATAGTCACCATTGTTGACTAGTGCGTCAAGCAACGGGTTCGCGCCCTTTAATGAACACCACTGTTGTATGGCAGTGCGAGATATGCGATAAACGAGCCCAGGCTGGTACTCAGATCCAGCCGCTGAAAAATTCGGCTTCAAACACCGGAGTGAGACATGAAAATCCGAATTGAAAAGGCTGCCTGCGTGGGCAATGCGCGCTGCGCGGCGGTGTCAGCCGAACTGTTCCCGTTGGACGAAGATGGCTACATCGCGGTGGAGGAGATCGATGTGCCGGGCGGCGAGGAGAAACTCGCCCGACGCGGTGCGCGAGCCTGCCCCGAACGCATCATCACCATCGTCGAGGACGACGACTGATCCGATCCACCCGAAAGCCTGTGCGCATGGCGCAGGTCGCATCGTATCCGCGCCGGGAGGCCTAGCTCCGCATGACCCGCCCCGTTCCCAAGCTGGATGCCGTCAACCGCCCGTTCTGGACGGGTGGAGCCGACGGTGAACTGCGCCTGATGCGTTGTCAGGACTGCAAGGAATTCATTCATCCGCCGCGACCGGTGTGCCGGCATTGCCTGTCCGACCGGGTGGCGCCGGAAGCCGTGGCCGGGACCGGTGTGGTCGATACCTTCACCGTGAACTACCAGCCCTGGGCGCCGAACATGGAGGTTCCCTTCGTGATCGCCCGCGTGACCATCGACGGTGCGCCCGGCGTGTACCTGACGACCAACATCATCGGCTGCGAGCCCGATGCCGTGGACATCGGCGACAAGGTTCGCGTGAGCTTCGAGCAGCAGGGCGAGATTCACTACCCGCTGTTCGAGAAGGTGGATTGAGATGGCCGAAGCCTATATCACCGGCATCGGTCAGTCGGAGGTTGGCGTCCGGCTGGAACGCCATCCGCTGCTGCTGACGCTGGACGCGGTCCGCGAGGCGCTGGACGAGGCCGGGCTGAGCATCGACCAGATCGACGGCGTGTCGACCTATCCTGGTCGCGTACCGGTTTTTCTCGGCTTTTCGCCGGTGGGTGCGGACGAGTTGATCGACGCCCTGGGCATCCGGGCGACCTGGCATGCGGGCGGCGGCGAGATCTCCTCGCAGCTCGGCGCGGTCGTCGCCGCGGCCATGGCGGTGAAGACCGGCGCGGCGCGCCATGTGCTGTGTTTTCGGACCGTGTACGAGGCCGCGGCACTGTCCCGGCCGGATGAATACCCGCCGATGCGCAAGAAGACGGTGGACGGCAATTCGCAGTGGTTCGCGCCCTTCAATGCGATGTCGCCGGCGAACTGGACGGCGCAGTACGCCATGCGCCACGTGAAGCGCTATGGCCTGACCCGTGAGCAACTGGCGCAGATCGCGCTCAACGACCGTGCCAACGGGGTACGCAACCCCCGTGCGTTGGTGCGCAAGCCGTTGACCCTGGACGAATACATGTCCGCGCGCATGGTCTCCACGCCACTTTGTCTCTACGACTGCGATCGCTTCACCGACGCGTCCACCGTGCTGATCGTCTCGGCCGGCGACGCCGTGGACGAGGTGACCTGCACGCCGATCCGCATCGCGGCCTTCGCCGGCACGGTGGAACGCCACAGCTGGGATCAGGCCGAGTGGATGTCCTGCTACCCGACTGGCGAGGACCTCTGGAAGCAGACCGACTACACGCCCGCCGATGTGGATACCGTGCAGTTCTACGACGGGTTCAGCTTTCAGGCCATCACCTGGCTGGAAGGGCTCGGGTTCTGTGAACGCGGCGAGGGCGGCCGCTTCATCGAGGGCGGCCACCGCATCGCCCTGGATGGCGAGTTGCCGATGAACACCGGGGGTGGACAGATCGCGGGAGGCCGGCTTCATGGTTTCGGCTTCGCGCACGAGGCGGTGACTCAGCTACGCGGTCTGGGCGGCGAACGACAGGTTTCGAACAATCCCAGGGTTGCCGTGGCGACCTCCGGCGGCGGGCCGCTGGCCACCGCGTTGCTGCTGGCAAACGACTGAGCCCATGGCTGCCGTGGATGACAGGCCGGGATTCCGCCGCCGCTTCCGCGTCGAGCCGGAGCCCGGCTGCGTGCGTACCGCGGTGGAAGATGACTACCACTGCATGGCGGTGACCGTGCATCACGCCGGCGGCGTTGCCCATCAGGTGAACGCGGAGATGATCCGCGCGCCGTGGACGACCTGCCCGGGCGCGGTCGACGCCCTGCAACAGGCCTTCGCCGGTGTGCCACTCGCGGACTTCGCCCGGCATGGCGACAAGACCACGCACTGCACGCATCTCTACGACTTGGCCGTGCTCGGCGCAGCCCATGCCTTCGACGACAGGCCGGTGGTTTACGACATTCTGGTGTCCGATCCCGGGGACGATGGCGCCCGCCACGCGGAAATCCGTCGTGACGGCGAAGCCTTGCTCGCCTGGAGCGAGGCGGGGTTTCACATCCGCACGCCCGAGGACATCGCCGGCACCCGCCTGGACAAGCTTGGACGCTGGATCGACGCGCAGGAGCCGTCGCTGCGTGAGCCGGCGCGGCTGCTGCGCTGGGGCAACATGATCGCGCATGGCCGGACCCGGCCGATGGAGCAGCAGTCCGATGCCTCCAGGATGCCGCCGACCTGTTTCACCTTTCAGCCCGATCGCGCCCGGCGCGCCCGACGCGTCGGCGAGATCCGGGATTTCACCCGGATTGCGGCTCAGCCGCTCGAAGAACCCCGGTACGCCCCGTGAGCGGCCCGGGAACACAATCACTTTGCGGTTTTCCGATCCAAGCCGCGTAGCGTAGAAGGAGAGACCCATGAAGATGAATGACATGGTGATCATCAGCGTCGACGATCACATCAGCGAGCCGCCGGACATGTTCAAGCAACACCTGTCTGGCGAAGACCTCGCCACCGCACCGACCCTGATGACAACCGAAAGCGGCACCAACTACTGGGAATACCAGGGCATGAAAATGCCATCGGTGGGGCTGAACGCCGTTGTCGGGCGCCCGCCGGAGGAATACGGCATGGAGCCGACCTCCTTCGATCAGCTCCGCAAGGGCGTTTACGATCACAGCGCCCGGGTCGACGACATGAATGTCAATGGCATCGCCGCGTCGCTGAACTTCGGCAGCTTCCCCGGTTTTGACGGCGGGCGTTTCCACAAGGCACCCGACAAGGCGCTGGCGCTCAAGCACATGCGCGCCTACAACGACTGGCACATCGACGAGTGGTGCGGATCGCACCCGGGTCGCTTCATTCCCTGCGCGTTGCTGCCGACCTGGGACATG
>NZ_CAXFCL010000217.1:0-3853 GCF_964000955.1 uncultured Abyssibacter sp. | reverse complement strand
CGTTTCGTAGCTCTGCGATCCGAACAGCAGCAGCAGGTCGTTGCGAATCAGCGGTTCATGACGGGACAGCGCCTCGGGCACGTCCTCGTCGCGAGTCATCACCTGCAACTCGACCTGGAGAAAGCGCATGTCGCCCGCGGCGTCGGTCAGGTTCACGACAAAGGCCGGATCGAAGGCGTGGTAGATCGCCGGGCCTTTGGTCACCACTTCCTCCGTCACCTCGCCCTCGGCAACCTCCGCCTCGTCGTCACCGCTGAGGAAGAACCAGGCAGCGCCGCCACCGGCCGCCAGTATCACGACCACGGCGATCAGCAGGATGACCAGCATCTTCCCCGCCTGCTGACCCAGTCCGGCCAGGTGGTGCGAGCGCGGAAGATGGAGAACAGGGGCTTGGTTAACCGACATCGTGAAGTCTCGTCTGGACAGTGTGCTGCCCCCTTGGGGCAAGCCATGTGCCACACGAATACGCGCTGCCAGACGTTTGACGAAACAGCCTAATTAGCTGTTTTCAATGGAATTCAAAGTGATTAACTGAAGTCGCGGCGGTGAATTGACGGCGGTGCGAAACCACCCGCGACAAGAAGCCGACGTCAGGCCCAGGTATCGAGCCCGCCGAGGGTTCCCAGGGGGATCGAACGCCGCGTGTCGACCGGGATGGCGTCACCGACAGCGGCCCTGAAAGCCCGGTCTGACGCGGAATCACCGCCCTGCTCCCGGCCGGATGACGAATTTCCGTCAGCGTCCTGGAAATGCTGCTGCACCTCGACGTCGACCTTGGAAAAACCCGCATTGTCCAGTGCCGTTTGCAGGCGGGGCAGCGAATGCTGCAACCAGTCCAATGACTCGGGCTGGCGGGCGGCAAGCACCACGCGCACCTGCTGTTCAACCGTCTCGATCGCAACCTGCAACTCGCCCAGGGATTCGGGATGCAGACGCACCGTCGCCTTGTTGACGCCATCACGCAGCTGAAGCTGCAACTGCGCGGCAAGCTGCTCCGGGTTCGCGACCGGTGCCGCCGACATCGCCTGCGTCATCGCGGCAACCGCCGATGTATCCCCGCCCAGGGGTGCGGCCATGGAAATCGACAAAGGAGCGGTGATGCCCGCCGCGCCGGCATCCGCGACCGTCGGGATCACGGGACCGACTCGACCAGCACGAGCGACGGCCTGCTGCGCCGCGCCCTGAATCTGCGTGGAAGCGGTGATCGCCGACCTGTAGCTCTGATCGACCACGAGCGCCTTCGCTGAATCGGCGCCCGGCTGAGCTGGCCTGTCGCCGACGCCTTCGGCTTTCGCCGCAACCGGCCCCGATTGCCCCGGCCGGACCGGCGGCGGTTCCGCCGCGGGTTTGGCGGAGGTCTGCCGGGCGAGCGTCACGTCATCCACGGCCACATCAACCGGCTCGGAGCTGGCTGCCTCCGGCCGGGTCTGCGTCGCGGAGTCCACCGGCTTGGTGCCGCGGGCCGCGGGTTCCGCCCCACCCGACGGTGGCGATTCCTGTGGCGGCGATACCGGGGCCGCGACCGCGTGCTGCGATTGCAAACCGTCGGATGCCTGATCCAAGCGTTCCGGTTCGCGGGAGCCCGCGTTCCCCGCCCCCTCGGACAACATCCGGGAAAACTCGCCGTCCGACGGTGCATCCCTCCCGGCGGCGCGCACGGCGTCGACGGGTCGGGTCTCAACCGCGGATGCCGGGGCCAGGCCCATCATCCCGCGCCCTGAATCCATTGCGTCACCGCCGCCTCGTCCTGGTCCCGCTGTTCCCGGCGCCGGCGGTCGCGGTCCTGCTCATCACAAGCCACGCGGTGCAGGTGTTCCATCCTGCGATGCTCGGTCTGGCGCTGTTGCAGCTTGAGGTACTCACGACCGAGACCGGCCTGCTGCTGCTCGACGACGCGCGACTGCGCCCGGCAGGCATCGGCCAGCTTCGCGACGAAGGCATAGCGGTTGGCCAGGGCTCCCGCGGTCAGCGCGCCGCTCACGGTGGCGGCCGCGTACTCCGCCATGTACTGCTCCAGCGCCTGATGACGTTCCCGTTCCTGTTGCACGCGACTGCTCGCGGTGCTGACCGCGGCCTCCGCGCGTTCCTCACGCAGGCGATACACATCGACCAGCTGCCCTGTGCGTTGCGGATCACGCATGTTGTCCGTCCGAGTGAATGCCAATGGTGTCGAACAGCGCTCGCATGGAGTCGGGCAGGCTCGCGCCTTCATCCGGTGCCTGGCGCAGGTAGTCGAGAATGGCAGGCCAGCGCTCAACGGCGCGGTCGGTGACCGGATCGCTGCCGCGCTGGTAGGCACCGATGCGGATCAGGTCGATCTGCCGCTGGTAGGCCGAGTAAAGCTGCCGGAACTGGTTGCACACCGCCTGGTAGTCGCCCGAGGTGACCTGGCGGGCGACGCGGCTCACCGACGATTCGATATCGATCGCCGGGTAACGTCCGGTCTCGGCGATGTTGCGCGCCAGAACCACGTGGCCGTCAAGAATCGCCCGCGCGGTATCCGCCACGGGGTCATTGGGATCATCGCCTTCGGTCAGCACCGTGTACACGGCCGTGATCGAACCGGAACCGGCCTCGCCGTTGCCCGCTCGCTCCACGAGCATCGGCAGCCTGGCGAACACCGACGGTGGGTAGCCGCGTGTGGTGGGTGGCTCGCCAACGGCCAGACCGATCTCCCGCTGCGCCTGGGCGAAACGGGTCAATGAATCCATCAGCAGCAACACGTGCTTGCCGCGCGAGCGGAAGTATTCCGCGATCGCCGTCGCCCGCCAGGCCGCGTGCACGCGCATCAGCGGTGACCGATCCGCGGGCGTCGCGATGACCACCGCGCGCTGCATGCCTTCGGGGCCCAGCGTTTCCTGGACGAACTCACGGACCTCGCGGCCACGTTCGCCGATCATCGCGACCACCACGACCTCGGCGCTGGTGTGCCGGGTCATCATGCCCAGCAGCGAACTCTTGCCGACGCCGGAGCCCGCGAACAGGCCGATGCGCTGCCCGCGGCCGACGGTGAGCAACCCGTTGATGGCGCGCACGCCGACATCCAGCGGTTCGGTGATCGGCTCGCGTTCCAGCGGGTTGATCAAACCACCCATCAGCGACACCCGCCGGTCGGTGCGAGGTGCCGACAGGCCGTCCAACGGCTGCCCCGCGCCATCGAATACGCGACCCAGCAGGCCTTCGCCCACGGCCACCTCGCCGGAGCGACGATCCGGCAAGACGCGGGCGCTGGCCTTCAGACCGGTCATGTCGCCGGTGGGCATCAGGTAACTGCGGTCACCGTCGAAGCCGACCACTTCGGCCTCGACGAACCCGCCGCCCTCCACCTCGACGCGGCAGTGTCCACCGATCGGCATGCGGCAGCCGGAGGCTTCCAGCGTCAGTCCGATCGAGCGCTTGAGCACACCTTCGACGACGATGCCGCTCTCGGTCTTGGGCACGGCGCTGTAGCGACCCAGACGCTGGGCGACACGCTCGTTGCGTTCGGTCTGCCAGGGAAGGTGATGAACGGCCATGGACGTTACCGCCTACCGGAACGCCGGTGCGACGAGTCGCTCGACGCGGGCATCCAGCCGCGCATCCGCGCGCGCATCCGCGGTCTCGACCCGGCAGTCGCCGGGCTGCAGTCCGTCATCCGGCATCAGCTTCCAGTGCGGCCCCTCGACCGGCTGGTCGAGGTGTTCGCGCACAAACACGGCGTCGTCCGGGTTGAGGTAGACGGTCACGTTGCCCTCGGCTCCGGCCACCGACTCGACGGCCTCGTGAATCATGTTGCCGATCAGCTCCGGCTGGGTGGACAGCTCCGCGCGGACGATCCGCGCGGCGACGGCGGAGGCGATCTTCAGCAACGTCT
>NZ_CAXFCL010000216.1:0-4835 GCF_964000955.1 uncultured Abyssibacter sp. | reverse complement strand
CGTCATCATCGATGAACGCAAGCCACGGGCAGCTCGCCAGCGACAGCGCATGATTGCGTGCTCTGCTAATGTTCTGCACCGACTCGATCGCGTATCGGATCGTGAAGGGCGCGTCGAACCGCTCGCAAACATCGCGGGCGCTGCCCGCATGGTCGTTGTCCACGACGATCACTTCTCGCGGGCGCAGGGTCTGTTCGGCGAGGGTCTCGAGCAGATGCCGCAGCGTCGTCGGTCGATGGTAGGTGCACACGCACACAGCAATGTCGAGCACGGCGGCAGCCTGTGGGTTCGCGGGAAGGAACGGGAGTCGCCCGGGCGGGCTTCATCGAGGTTAGCCAAGCCGGTGCGGCACGTCCACCGGCGGACGTTTCACACATTGAGCGAGAGGCTGGAATGCTGAAGGAGCAAGAATTCCTCGGAATCACGTTTTCCGATGGAACCATGAACGATGTCCGCACGCGGCTGCACGAGATGGTGGACGCGAACACCTACAGCTACGTTGTTACGCCAAACGTGGACAACGTCGTGTCCTTCCACGACGCCTCCTACCCGAAGACCCAGGAAATCTACAGCAAGGCCGGCCTGACCCTCTGCGACAGCAAGGTGCTGTCGATCCTCGGCCGGTTCCTGGGCGTGCGGATGCGCCCCTGCACCGGCTCCGATCTGACCCGGTCGCTGATCGAGAACCCGCTCTACGACGGCTGCCGCATGGCGGTGCTCGGGCCGCCCCGCGAGGACTTCGACGTGCTGCGGCAGAAATATCCGGCATCGGACATCCGCTACCTGCCCGCCCCCGCCAGGCTGACCATCGGCACGCCGGAATGGGATGAAACCGTCGATGGCGCCATGTCGGCGGAATGGGATCTGCTGTTCGTCTGCATCACGTTCCCCAAGCAGGAGAACATCGTCTACGACCTGCTGACACGGGGATGTTCGCGAGGAGTGGCCTTCTGCGTCGGCGCCAGCATCGACTTTCTGACCGGAAAGCAAGTCCGCGCTCCGAGGATCTACACGACCCTGGGGCTGGAATGGCTGCACCGGCTGCTGAGCAATCCCAAGCGGATGTGGAAGCGCTATCTGGTCAAGGGCCCGAAGATCTTTCCGATCATGTTCCGGTACGCCTGGAAGAAATTCCGGAACAAGGCATAGCCCCGCAACCTCCGCTCCGGCGCGCTCAGAGCCGCGAGACGGTTGCGTCCAGTTCGAACAGCGCGCAGGTGATGTGGTACAGACTGGATGCACGGGCGTGCTCCTGCACGAAGCTGCCGTTGGCCTGCATCGTCTCGTACCAGATACCGGGCACGTCGTCGGCGAAATAGCGCTGTAGCCCACGCCCGGCGATGGCGGCGCGCTCCCAGGCGATGTCGCGCCGTTCAAACGTTTCCGCGATGTCGGCAAGCGCCAGCCAGGCCTTGATGCGTTCGGTTTGCGGCCAGATGCGGGCGTCGCGGTCGCGCGGCGTGAAATCGTCGAAGATCTCATTGAACGCGACGCCACGTTCGGCGTCGACACCCCAGGTCTCGGCGATCTCGACCAGCCGCCCCGCGGCCGCCAGGGCATCGTCGCGGCCACGCAACCGCCCCCAGCGCTTGAGCAGCCAGGCCCACTCGTACTGGTGCCCGGGTTCAACGATGCGTCCGTCCTCGCCCGCGACCGGCATCCAGTCACCATCGAAGAATTCCCGCAGCGCGCCGCTATCCGGATGCAGGAAGCGGTCGAGACACAGCTCGACAATCTCGTCGGCCAGCCGGTCCCAGCCATCATCGCCCGCGGCCGGACCCGTCTCGATCCAGGCGAGACAGGCCTCGAGGATGTGCATGTGGGGATTGGCCAGCAGTGGCAGCCTGCGCGGCACGGCCTCCTCGAACCCCCGCTGCGGGTGCTTCCAGCCGTCGATCATCGCCTCACGGATCTGGCGGGCGATGCCAGCCAGACGCTCGCGGTCATCGCGGAAACCGCCGGCGGCGGCCAGCCCGAACAGCGCGAAGGCGTGGTCGTAGAGATCGAATTCCGCCCGGATCACCGCGCCATCCGGCGCCGTCTGGGAATGCAGTGTGCAATCCGGCTTGAGACATCGCGTCAGCAGGTAGTCCAGGCCGTGCTCAACTGCCGCGGCCGCGGGCCCGGGCCAGCCCATGCGCCCGGCCGTGGCGTAGGCGTAGATCTGCCGACCGACCACGCGGGTCCGCCTGGGCGCCTCGACGCTTCGTCCATCGTGGCTGATCTTCTCGAAGAATCCGCCCTGTTCGCGATCGCCGCCAACGTTCCACCACAGCGGCAGCGCGATATCGAACAGCCACTGGCGGAGCTCGCGGTGAACGCCACGCAGCGATTCAGCCGCCGCGCCCGTTTCAATGCCCATCGGCGTCCAGCAGCCCGCGGACGAAATCGGCCAGATTTCCACCGGTAAACAGGTGACCCTGTATGCCCGCCTGGCGGCCGGCCTCGATATCGCTGTCCTTGTCGCCGATGATGAAACTGCGGGACTTGTCGATGCGCCAGTGTTCCATCAAATCGAGCAACATGCCCGGCCGCGGCTTGCGCCAGGCGTGATCCTGCCGGTAGTGCCCGATGCCGGCTTCCGGGTGGTACGGGCTGTAGCGGTGATCGTCGAAATGCGCGCCGGCCTTGAGCAGTTCCACCTCGATATGCGCCATCAGTGCCAGATGATCCGCTTCGCTGTAATAGCCGCGACCGATCCCCGCCTGGTTCGTCACCACGAACACGTAGTAGCCGGCCGCGTTCAGCATCGCGACCGCTTCCGGGGCACCGGGAATAAACGTGAAACGGTCGACCGAGCCGACGTGGCCGTGGTCCTCGTTGATCACGCCGTCACGATCCAGGAAGACTGCCGGCCGCTGTTTCTGCGCCGGAATCTCCGTCTGCGCACGCTCGTAGGTTTCGGGGATGCCGATGTCGATGAAGTAATTGTCGTCGAAGGGGACGCCGCGCAACCGGCCTTCGGCCGCGAGCGCCGGCAGCACGTCGTATTCAATCGAACACTGCGGCGCGGTCAGTCGCAACGCCTGTTTCGACAGGAAGTAGATGCCGCCGTTGATGTAGCTCTCGCCCCGGCGCTCGGATTTCTCCGCGAACCCGGTCACCCGGCCAGCCTCATCGAGATCAACCGTGCCGTAACGCGAGGCGTCATCGACCTTGCGCAGCGCAATCACGCCCTCGCAGGCATCGGGCTCGGCATGCGCGCGGCGATAAAGCGACAGGACCGGAATATCGAACCAGGTGTCGCCGTTGATCAGGAAGAACACGTCCTCCAGGCGATCCTGTGCGTGCCACAGCGCACCGCCGGTCCCCGCGCGGTCCGGCTCGATGGCGACCTCGATCTCCACGCCGAAGCGTTGCGCGGCCGGCGATGTCCGCGCGAACGCGGTGATCTTGTCGTTGCGGAACGCGGCCAGCAGCAGCACCTTGCGAATGCCCTGGCGGCCCAGCTCGAAAATCAGGGTTTCCAGAAACGGCTCGCCCGCGACCTCGAGCAGAGGCTTCGGCGTTTCGGCGGTCAGGGCACCCAGACGGGTTCCGAGCCCGCCACACAGCACGGCGCACTGAATCATGATCAGACGGTCCGACCGTGGACCTGCCAGGTTTCCACGCCGAGATCGATGAGCTTGACCGGTGTGGCGACCGCGTCGACGGACTCCAGCGCGCTGACCAGTCGGTAACGCTGCTCCGGTGGAACCACGAAGAACATGAACCCGCCGCCGCCGGCGCCGGACACCTTGCCGCCCAGCGCACCGTTGTCCATCGCCAATGCGTAAAGCTCGTCGATGCGCGCGTTGGAGACGCCTGACGCGGTCGCCTTCTTGGCGATCCAGCTCTCGTTGAGCAGCGCGGCCATGCCCTCAATGTTGCCGCCAAACAGCAGACGCTTCATCTCGATCGCATCAGCCTTTAGCTTGTGCATGGCGTCGATGGTCCGCGCAGCGCCTTTGCCCAGTTCCGAGGTCTGCATGGAAATGATCTGGGCGGACTCGCGCGAACGACCCGAGAAACAGGTCACCAACGAGGATTCCAGCTCGTTGTGTATCGCCCGGCGCATGCGCAGCGGATTGACGATGACCCGCTCCTCGGCCAGAAACTCGATGAAATTGAGCCCTCCGAACGCCGCCGCGTACTGATCCTGCCGGCCGCCGGCCAGCTTCAGATCGACCCGCTCGATGTCGAAGGCCAGCCGCGCGACGTCGTACTCGCCCAGCGGCGCGGACAGCAGTTCGCGGAACGCATCGACCAGCGCCACAACCAGCGCCGACGACGAACCCAGCCCAGATCCCAGCGGCGCATCGACGGTGGTGGTCAGCGTCATCGCGATGCGCTCGCCGCCGTTGTAGTCCCGGATCATCCGCTCGTAGACGCCCCGGTGCAGCAGCAGCTCGGACCGTGAGATGTCGTCGTCGACGTCGTATTCCGCAGCCGCGCCGATGTCATGTGCCTCGAACCGGATACGGCCGTCGTCACGCGGCGTGATGGACGCGAACGCGTAGCGATCGATGGTCATGTTCAGCACCGCGCCGCCATAGGTATCCGCATACGGGGACAAATCGGTTCCACCGCCGGCCAGCCCCAGGCGCAGCGGCGCGCGTGAGCGCGTAATCAGAACAGATGACATCAGTACCCTTTTCGTCGAAAAAGCAGGTGCGACGACCTCGGCCCAGTCACTCTAAATCCGGGCACAGCGAAAAATCCCGGCGGTGACGCGCCGCGGGCCGAAACGACGGAAACAGCACGCGCATCACGCGCCGTCTCCAGCCAACTTCGCCGGCCGCGCTCAATGAATGATTGCCCCCGTGCCCGAGCCGGTACAACGCCACCCCGAACGG
>NZ_CAXFCL010000215.1:0-23663 GCF_964000955.1 uncultured Abyssibacter sp. | reverse complement strand
CTGGTCGACGACCCGGTCAAGCGCGTGGACAACATGACCATGGCCTGGGGCCTGGAGGCGCGGGTGCCGTTCCTGGATCACGAGCTGGTCGAGCTTGCCGCGCAGGTGCCGGCGGAGCACAAGGTACCGGGCAAGCACATCCTCAAGGAGATTGCCCGCGAGGTGATCCCGCACGAGGTGATCGACAGGCCCAAGGGCTACTTCCCGGTGCCGGCGCTCAAGTACATCCAGGGGCCGGTCAAGACCATGGTCCAGGACATCCTGTCGCAGCCGGCCGCCAGGGAGCGCGCGCTGTTCCGGCAGGACTATCTCGACACGCTGCTGGCCTCGCCGGAAGACCACATCACCCCGCTGGGCGGCTCGGAACTCTGGCAATGCGCACTGCTCGAGTTCTGGCTGCAATCGCACAAGCTGTAATTACCGTTCTCTCGGAGGCCTCCGATGTCCGAACGCAAGCGCGTTGATCACCGATTCGACCGCTCGCGCGCGCCGTCGCTGCAATGGGGCGGCCAGCGCCGTGGTCCCGACGGCGAGGTGCCGCCCGCCGGGGTCATCCTGAACTGCGGCTGGGGGCGGTTGATCTTTGCCCACACCTTCAGCGAGCTGGAGTCCGTGGCGCAGGCGCTGCGCGAGGAACGCACGGGACAGCGCGACATTGCCTTCTATATCCGCGATCCGCATGTGGTGCTGGCCTACGCACCGCAGGAACTGTTCCTCGATCCGTCGCACACCTTCCGGCTGTGGCTCAACCATGTGCCGCGGCAGCCCAGCAGTCCACGCGGGTTCACCGTGCGGCAAATGACCACATCGGCCGATGCCGAGGGAATTCTTCGGCTCTACAAGCTGCGGCACATGGTGCCGACACCGCCGGATTTTCTCTGGGACAACCGCAAGAACCGGCGGCTGGTCTATCTGGTCGCCGAGGAGGCCGGCACCGGCCGCATCATCGGTACCGCGACCGGCGTTGATCACGCGGAAAGCTTCGACGATCCGGAAAACGGCTCCAGTCTCTGGTGTCTGGCGGTGGATCCGGAGTGCCAGGTGCCGGGCGTGGGTCAGGCCATCGTGTTGCAACTGGCCGAAACCTTCCTGGCTCGCGGACGGGCCTACATGGATTTGTCCGTGCTGCACGACAACGCCCAGGCGATCGCGCTGTACGAGAAGCTCGGGTTCCAGCGGGTGCCGGTGTTCACGGTCAAGCGCAAGAACCCGATCAATCACAAGCTGTTCATCGGCCCGGACGAGGAGCAGCGGCTCAACCCCTACGCGACCATCATCACGACCGAAGCCAAGCGCCGCGGTATTCAGGTCAAGGTGCTGGATGCCGACGAGGCGTATTTCAGCCTGTCGCACGGCGGGCGCCGCATTGTCTGCCGCGAGTCGCTTTGTGATCTGACCAGCGCCATCGCGATGAGCCGCTGCGACAACAAGCGGGTCACCTCGCGGCTGCTGCGCAAGGCGGGGTTGCAGGTGCCGGTGCAGCAGGTTGCCGGCGATCCGGCCGAAAACGCGGCGTTTCTGGCCGAGCACGGGTCTGTGGTGGTCAAGCCCGCCCGCGGCGAACAGGGCGCGGGAATCGCGGTGGACGTGCGCACGCCCAAGGTGCTGCGCACGAGCGTGAAGGAGGCGCGCAAGGTCTGCGAGACGGTGCTGCTGGAGTCCTTTCACCAGGGCGATGACCTGCGCATCATCGTCATCGACCATCGCGTCGTCGCCGCGGCGTTGCGCAAGCCGCCGGTTGTTCGGGGCACGGGTCGGCACACGGTGCAGCAACTGATCGAAAAGCTGTCCCGCCGGCGCGAGGCCGCAACCGAAGGCGAAAGTCGCATTCCCATGGACGCGGAAACCCAGCGCTGCATCGAGCATGCGGGGCTGACCATGGAATCGGTGCTGGCGGAGGGCGAGTTGCTGCCAGTGCGCAAGACGGCCAATCTGCACACCGGCGGCACGTTGCACGATGTGACCGATCAGTTGTCTGCACATCTGCGGGATGTCGCCATTACCGCCAGTCGCGCCCTGGAGATTCCGGTGGTCGGACTCGATCTGCTGATCGACCGGCCGGAGGGTGAGGACTACGTCATCATCGAGGCGAACGAGCGCCCGGGTCTGGCCAATCATGAGCCCCAGCCCACGGCGCAGCGATTCGTCGATCTGCTGTTTCCCGAGACAGCGGAATCCGCGCGGCACCTGCACGCGCATCAGGCTTGAATAAAAAAGAGAACTTCGTGAAACGACTTCCCATCGACAACGATTACCTGCGCGAGCATCTGCTCAAGATGCTGGACATCGCCAGCCCCACTGGTTTCACCGACGAGATCACGACTTACGTTGGTCGCGAGTTGCAACGCCTGGGCGTGCACGTGGAACTGACCCGGCGCGGCGCGATCCGCGCGACGATCCCCGGGGACGTCAGCAGCCCGGATCGCGCGGTGGTGGTCCATCTGGACACCATCGGCGCCATGGTGCGCGCGTTCAAGGACAACGGGCGGCTGGAAGTCACGCCCATCGGTACCTGGTCGGCGCGGTTCGCCGAAGGCGCGCGCTGCTCGATTCTGCTGGATGACGGTCGGCGCCTGCGCGGCACCATTCTTCCGCTGAAGGCTTCCGGGCACACCTTCAACGACGAGGTCGACACCCAGGCGACGAGCTGGGACAACCTGGAGTTGCGCGTCGACGAGTTCGCCTACAACGAGGCCGACCTGCGCAAGCTCGGTATCCAGATCGGCAATTTCCTGTCCATCGACCCCAATCCGGAGATTTCCGACTCCGGGTTCATCAACTCGCGCCACCTGGATGACAAGGCGGGCGTGGCGGCCCTGCTCGCGGCGACGAAGGCGATCGTCGAGGCCGGTGTCCGTCCGCCGGTGGACTGCCATTTGTTGTTCACGATTTCCGAGGAGGTCGGCTACGGCGCTTCGGCCGTGCTGCATCAGGACGTTGCCGAGATGGTCACCATCGACAACGCGACGCCGGCACCGGGGCAGAATTCCAAGGAAACCGGCGTCACCATCGCGATCAAGGATCAGGTCGGGCCGTTCGACTTTCATCTGACGCGCAAGCTGATCGAGATCTGCGAGGATCACGAGGTGCGCTACCAGCGCGACGTGTTCCGCTACTACCGCTCCGACTCGGCCTCGGCGATCGAGGCCGGCAACGACATCCGCACGGCGCTGCTGTGTTTCGGGGTGGATGCCTCGCACGGCTACGAACGCACCCATCTGCACTCGTTGCGATCGCTGGCCGAACTGCTGGCGCTGTACATCCAGAGCGAGCCGACGTTCCTGCGCGACCGCGAGGAACTGGCGCCGCTGGAAGGATTTCCGGAACACTCGCTGGAGCAGGAACACATCGGGTCGGGTTGACGCCGTCCCGCTGAACGGCGAAAACACCGGTCCGTCTTCAGCAAGGACCGAGCCGCGTGATCATCAAGATAGAAATCGACGTCAAGCCGGAAGAGCTGCGCTCGTTCCTGGGATTGCCCGATGTGGTCGGCATCCAGGAGGACATCATCAAATACGTGCGTGACCGGATGAGTTCGGCGGAAGGATTCGATCCGACCACCTTCGTGCGGGAAAACGTGGAGCGCGGCGGCCGTGCCTGGCAGCGGGTGCTGGCGACCGCATTCGCCCGGGCCGCGGATGACATCGACCCGGAAACCGATCCGGAGCCGCCGCGTCGGCGGACGCGCCGCAAGAGTTCGAAAAAGCCGGACTCCGACGCCTAGAGCTTCCCTAGCGGCGTTCGCGGGCGCGCTCAGTCCCGGGCGGGTTTCCGGCCGCCAGGCAACGAGTCGCGAAGCCGGTCACCCAGTTCGCGGCTTGCGCGCAGAAACTTGGAGATGGTGTGCTGGCGTTCGGTTCGCGTGCGCTGGAAACGTCGGGTCGACTCGGGGATAAGGTCGATTTGCCGGGCGACCATGTCGGCCGCGTTCTCGCTGGAGCGCAACACATCCAGACGCTCACGAAAGGCGCTCCGGTGTCCGAGCATCGCGTCGACCTCGACCCAGAACAGCTCAGCGACGGTGCCGAAGACCACGTGACCTGCGTCACTGACGATGGAGGTCAGGACTTTCACTCGTCTTGGCATTGGGATTTTCATCCCTGTACCTCTGCTCAGAAACACGAAAGGGGAGCGTCTGGCTCCCCTTTCGTAGAACGGAATACCGAACATTCCGTGTTCGATCCAATCGGGAATCCCGATTTACGCGCTCGGCGTCGTCTTGGGGGCCGTCTTCTTGGCCGTGGACGTCGTGCGCTTGGTCGTGGTCTTCGCCGTGGAGGCCGTCGACTTGCTCGCCGCGGTCTTCTTGGCGGGAGCCTTCTTCGCGGCCGGGGCCTTCTTGGCCGTGCTGGTGGCACGCTTCTTCGGGGCCGGCTTCTTCAGGCCCAGCTGAACCTGAATGGTGTCAAAGCCTTTTTCGAAGACCTTCTCCAGGTCGGTGCGAGCTTTGGTGACGACCTTCACGGAGTCCGAGTAAGCGGTGACGATGCGGTCCTTGCCGTTCGGCACGAACTCGGCGGGCTTGTTGGCCACGGCCTTCACACCGGCCTTCTTGGCCTTTTCGAAGCTGGTCAGTGCCGCTTCGTAAAGGTCCTTGGCAGCTGCGGATTCGGTCTTGGCCAGCGTCTGCATGCTGCCCACGAAAATGCCGTTGGCCTTCTTGGCAACCTCCACGGAGGTCTTGAACACGTCCTGCGCCTGGCCGGCATACGTTTCGGCCTTGCCTTTCACGTCATTGATGACGACTTGAATTTCCACTGTTGAATTCCTCCTGGGAGCGACTACGGCGCAAATGCTGCTCTGCAACAAATGCTGCACCGCATCATAGGGGCGAGCCCGGAGAGTGTCAACGTGTTGCACTGCAACATTTTCGCCGTTCGTCGGAAGGCGATCCTGGGCAGCATCGGGTTCGCCCGGGCCCGATGAGGCGACAGCCCCGGCCGTGGTCGACCCTCTGGATGCTTCGACGACAACCGCTGGCGAATGTTCAGTGGTTGACCGGTGCGGCGTCGCACCCGCGAAGGCGCTCGCTATACTCGTGCCAGATCAATCTTCCGTTGGACCCTTCATGACGCAATCAGCCCCCGCTGGCGGCAAGACCTTTTTCGGTCATCCGCGCGGCCTCGCCATCCTGTTCTTCACGGAGATGTGGGAGCGCTTTTCCTACTACGGGATGCGGGGGCTGCTAATCCTTTATCTGACCCAGCACTTCCTGTTCTCGGACGAACGCTCGGCATTGCTGTACGGCGCCTACACGGCGCTGGTGTACGTGATGACCATCATCGGCGGGACGCTCGCCGACCGCTACCTGGGGCAGCGCAAGGCGGTGACCTACGGGGCGATTCTGCTGGTGCTGGGCCATTTCGGCATGGCCTTCGAGGGTGCCGGCTCCAGGGAGATCCTGACCTACCAGGGCCAGGAGTATCAGGTCACGCTGGACGGGCGGGGCGGCGATGCGTCGCAGATCATCATCGCGGATTCCGGCCAGTCGCTGATCCGCTTCGAGGACAACGCGACACGGATGGTGATCGACCAGCCCGCGGCGGTCGGATTGCCGGCCAGCATCGCGGTTGCGGACTACACGACCCGCATCGAGCAGCAGCCTCTGTACGTCAATATCCTTTACCTGTCGCTGGCCCTGATCATTGCCGGGGTCGGTTATCTCAAGGCGAACATCTCCACGATCGTCGGCTCGCTCTACTCGCTGGAGGACAAGCGACGGGATTCGGGCTTCACGATCTTCTACATGGGGATCAACCTGGGCTCATTCCTGTCGGCGATTCTCTGCGGCTATCTCGGCATCGCCTACGGCTGGAAGTACGGCTTCGGTCTCGCCGGACTCGGCATGCTCGCCGGGCTGGGCGTGTTTCTCTGGGGGCAGAAGTGGCTCGAGGGTCGTGCCGAGCCGCCCGATCCCGCCAAGCTGCGCGAACGCGTGTTCGGGCCGGTGACGGTGGAGATGGCCTGCTACGGGGTCGGGCTGGTGATCATCGCCGTGTCCATGTTGCTGGTGATGAAGTCCCATCTGATCCCCGACTGGTTCGTCGGCGCGCTGGGGATCGCCATCGTGATCGCGTTCATCGCCTACGCGGTGTTCAAGCTGGAGGGCGATGAACGTCCTCGGATGCTGGCGGCCCTGTACTTCATCCTCGCGCAGATTCCGTTCTGGGCACTGTTCGAGCAGGCCGGTTCCTCGCTGAACCTTTTCACTGACCGGCTGGTCGACCGGACGATGTTCGGCTGGTCCGTGCCCGCGCCGGTGTTCCAGTTTCTCAACGCCGGCTACATCGTGATCTTCGCGCCGATCATCGCGTGGATGTGGACGGCGCTGGCCCGTCGCGGCCGCGAACCGTCGGCGCCGCTCAAGTTTTCGTTCGGGGTGTTCGGTGTCGGCCTCGGTTTTCTCGCGCTGGTGGCGGGCATGAAGGCAGGCGGGCCGACCGGCCTGACCGCGGTGTACTACATCTTCCTGATCTACTGGATCCACACCATGGCGGAGCTGATGCTCTCGCCGGTGGGTCTGTCGACCGTGACCAAGCTGGCGCCGGCCCGCGTGGTCGGCCTGAGCATGGGCGCATGGTTTCTTTATTCGGGCCTGTCCAACTATCTCGCCGGCGTCATCGCACGCTCGACCGGCGCGGAAACCATCGGTGGCCAGCTGACGAATGTTGCCGCTGCCAAGGCGACTTATGCCGAGGTCTACACCAACGTGGCCTATGTGGCGATGGCGATCGCCGTGGTCATGTTGCTGCTGGTGCCGGTGATCAAGCGGATGATGCGGCTCGACACGCTCAAGGGTGATCCGGCCGCGGATGTCGGCAATGTCGAGGGCCACGGCATGAACCGGCACGAGCGGTTCGAGACCTGATGCCTGCATTGCCGAGCACTCGCTGGTAGCGTCGCTGTCACACGGGTCGCGCCCGCCCGCCCGCGAAGGAACTGGCATGCCTGAAAACCTGCTCGAACGCCTGCGCCAGGAGCTCTGGCGGTCCATCGATCCGGCCTGGCCGATGTGGCGGCGATCACTGCTGCGACTCGCGCAGTTGCTGGCGGCAGTGGGCCGCGAACTGTCCCGCGGCGAGCTGTCGATGCGGGCGATGAGTCTGGTCTACACGACGCTGCTGTCGCTGGTGCCCTTGCTGGCGCTGTCGTTTTCCGTGCTCAAGGCGCTGGGCGTTCACAACTCCATGGAGCCCGTACTGTTGCGGGTGCTGGCGCCGCTGGGCGACAAGGCCGGGGAGATCACCGAGACGGTGATCGGCTTCGTCGAGAACGTCCGCGTCGGTGTGCTGGGGTCGCTGGGTATCGCGATGCTGTTCTACACCGCGATCTCGATGCTGCAAAAGGTCGAGGGCAGCTTCAATCGCATCTGGCGCATCGAGCGGTCCAGGCCGCTGGCGCAGCGATTCGGCGAGTACATGTCGGTACTGATCGTCGGGCCGGTGCTGGTGTTCTCGGCCGTGGGCGTCACCGCATCGGCGTCCAGCAACGCCATTCTGGTGCACCTGTCCCACATCGAGCCCCTGGGCACGATCATCCACTTCGCCGCCCGTTTCGTGCCGTATCTGCTGGTCATCGCGGCGTTCACGTTCATGTACAGCTTCGTCCCCAACACCCGGGTGCGTCTGCTGCCGGCGCTGGGCGGGGGCGTGCTGTCCGGTCTGCTGTGGGAGAGCGCCAGCCTCGCGTTCGCGGAGTTCGCGACCACGGTGCCCAGCTACAACGCGGTTTACTCCAGTTTCGCGATCCTGCTGTTCCTGCTGATCTGGCTCTACGTTGGCTGGCTGATTCTGCTCGTGGGCTGCCAGCTCGCCTTCCTGTTGCAGTATCCGAACTACGTGCGTCCCAGCCCGACCGGAAGCTTCGTGGGCAACCGCACGCGAGAGCATCTGGCGTTGCAGATCATGGGGATCATCGCGCACCGGTTCGCATCCGGCGAACCGCCGCTGCCGGTCAGTGAACTGGCGAACGAGACCGGCGAGCGTCCGGAGGCCGTGTACTCGGTCGTCGACCGCCTGCTGGCCGCGAGGGTGCTGGTCGAGGTCGAGTCGCCCTGGATGGGGTTGCTGCCAGCGCGGGATCTGGACGCCTTGCCGCTGTCGGACATCATCGAGACGGTGCGTTCCGACCGGGCCGACGAACCGGACACGCAGGAACACCAGCCCATTCAGGGCCCGGTGCGGCGGGAGATCCGCCACTACGAGGCCGCGATCCGCGAGGCGCTGGGCGACCGGACCATTCGTGACCTGGTGACCCGCCGACGCGACTAGGACAGCGGGGCCGAAGGGCCAAGGGGCCTGTCAACCCGACATGGGTGGCCGATTCCGGTGTTCATTGTTTCGTCCAGCAAGGTGGAAAGAGCGCCGCATGCCACACCGGATTGACAGGCCCTACTACCAGCAGCGGAACGCGAATCGGGCGGGACCGGCGATGCGCCGAGCGTCGTCGCGCAGCCCGGCCTGGCAGGCGGCGTAGACCGCCAGTTCACGCGAGCGGTCGATGTCGAACTCCAGTGCATCCACGAAGTGCTGCATGGCCATGCGCGGCTCGCGCCGCGCCAGCGAGCCCACCCCCCGATGGAACGCGCGCAGGCCGCGCTCGGCATCGGTGCCGACGACCAGCGAGTCCATCGCCGCGATCCGCTGTTCATTCCAGCCGCTGCCCAGCCCCCACAGCACCGGCGTGATCAGGTCGGTGGGCAGCAACCCATCGATGAGCGCGATTGGCGCGTCGTGGACGAATCCGTTGAGGATCGGCTGCCAGTCCCACAGTTCAGCCACCGACTGCATCTGATCCGGATTCAGCACGGCGGCGACCCAGCTCGAATCGAAAAAGCGTCGGCGGGCCTCCGACGGCGCGGCCCAGTCGGCGTAGGCCAGCAGTTCGTCGGCGTCCGGTCCACGCAGGCGCAGCCGTCCGGGGTGTGTGTCGGTCAGCGGCGCCGCGGAACCGATCCAGGCCCGGATCTGATCGGCATCCGCCAGAAAGCCCGTCCACAGCATGGCCGGGGATTCCACGCCCGTGCGCCGCAACTGGTAGAGCGACGAGCGCTGGTCCCAGATCGCCGCATGCCAGTCCGGCGTCGCGGGCGGGCCGATCAGAATCCAGTTGTAGTGGCTGCCGGCGGCCAGCAGGCAGTGCTCGAAGACATCGCAGAACGCGGCGGCGATGGATCTGGCGGAGGCCGGCGACAGCTGGTCGACCGGCAGCCAGTAGGTCGCGACCCCGGTATCCGACAGGCGTTGGCGCATCAGCCGGAAATAGTCGCGGGTGTAGAGATTGACGATGCTCGCCATGCGTGGGGGCGGAGGCTCGCCGGTGATCAGGTCGTACTCGCCTTGCGTGGATGCCAGGAAGAAGCGTCCGTCGGTCACATGCAGGCGCGCGCGCTCATCATCGACCGGGTCCAGATTGTGGATGCGGTCGGCCAGTTCGAAGGTCTCCGGCGAGATATCGACAATGTCCAGCGACGCCACCCGGTTGTCGGACAGCAGCGCCTTGGCCGTGGTGCCCAGTCCATAGGAGATCAGCAACGCGCTCGCGGGTTGTTGCTGCAGAGCCAGCGGCCACCAGGCGAACAGCGACATGTACCGTTCCGAGTCACGCGCCGTGCTGCTCATCGAGTAGCGATTGGTCACCAGCCGCCAGCTGTCCGGTTCACCGAGAAAATCGCTGCGCAGCAGTTGGAGGGTCTCGTTGCGGCCATGCGCCACCGCGACCCGGTCGCTGTCGTCCAGCGCCAGATAGGGTTGTGCCGCCGCGGTGACCTGCGCGTCGACGAGCATCGGCACCGTGCGCAACCCCATCGCGACCACGGCCAACGCCAGCACGGGGGGCAGCCATTGCAGTCGGGGCAGCTCGCAGGCGACGGCGAACAGCACCAGCACGGCGAGACCGATCATCAGCGCGACGGCCAGCGGCGCCGGCCCCAGTGCCGGCAGCCACCAGCTCCCGGCGAGCCCCGCGCCCAGCGCGGCGCCCGCCGCATTCGCGGCCAGCAATTGCGCGGTGGCGGTGCCGGGGTGCAGCTCGGACTGGCGGATGCGCTCGGCGATCAGTGTGAGGAGGGCACCGGAGCACACACTCACCGGTATGAACAGGCCTGGCAGCGCCAATCCCCAGCGAGCCAGCGGGTGGCCGAGATGGGCGCCGAAGGCGGCCAGGCCGATGCCGCAGAGCCAGGCCGCGCAGGCGGCCGCGGTGAGCAGGCCGATATTGCGCGCGGCAGCGGGCGCGCGCTCCGTCCACAGCGCGGCCAGGCGGCTGCCCGCGGCCAGGCCCAGCAGCACGCAGGCGACGCCCAGCGTCAGGGAGCGCGTCGTGCCGGCGGTTTGCAGGCTGATCAGTCGAAATCCGACGACCTCGATCGCGAGCATGGCGGCGCCAATACCGGCCGTGACCACCAGCAACGGCCACGGTGCGATCCGTCGCGTCATCTCGCCGGCTGTTTGCGTGGCGTCACGCAGCGGCCAGGCCAGCGCCGCTGACGCCAGCACCAGGGTGAGCGCGACGATCGAGGCGGCCGGCAGTCCGGCCAGCGGGATCAGCAGCCACTCTCCGACCAGCAGGCCGAGGACGCCACCCAGCGTGTTCGCGGCGTAGAGCCGGCCGAGCAGCGGCCCCAGCGCCGGCGTGTCGCCCCAGGCGCAGATCAGCAGCGGCAGGCCGATGCCCATGGCCATCGCCGGCAGCAGCAGGACGCCCACGCTCAGCCAGAAGCGAAGGGTCTGCAACAGCACCGGTTGGTCGAGCAGGGGGCCCAGCCAGGTGGCGATGGTCGTCTCGCCGCGGCTCAGCAACAGGATGACGGCCAGGCCGAGGATCGCGACCAGGCTTTCGGTGCCGACGAATACCCGCACCGGATGGCGAATGCGGCGGGTCAGCCAGAGGCTTAGCAGGGCGCCGAGCGCGAGTCCCAGCATGAAGGCGGCAAGCGTGGCGGCGCCGGCGCGCACGGTATTGCCCAGCGCCCAGCCGAGCTGCCGGAACCAGATGGCTTCCAGCAGCAGCGCACCGGCGCCGGAGCACAGCAGTGCGACCTGCAGCCTGGAGCGCGCATGGCGGGTTGCGGTGGCGAGTGATGTGTCAGACAAACTGCGGAATCCCAGCGAGGGCAACAGCCCGCTCATCCGTCGATGGCGGCTGCGTGTTCGTCGTCCCCCGGGCGGACGAACCCCTAAAGAATCAGCATTCGTGGCGCCGAAAGCAATCGGCGCTGTGATCGTTGACCAACCCCGCCGCCTGCATGTGCGCGTAGACGATGGTACTGCCGACGAACTTGAATCCGCGCTTTTTCAGATCCTTGGACAGGGCATCGGACTCCGGGCTGGTCGATCGGTAGTCCTGATGACGTTTCGGGGGCGGCGGGACCGGAGCCCCGTCGACGAACCGCCAGATGTAGTCGCAGAAGCTGCCGAACTCCGCCTGCACCTCGAGAAAGCGGGCCGCGTTGTTGATCGCGGCGCGAACCTTCAGTTTGTTGCGGATGATGCCCGGGTCCGCCAGCAACCGGACCTCGTCATCGGAATCGAAGGTGGCGACCGTCGCCGGGTCGAAGTCCGCGAATGCCCGTCGGTAGTTGTCGCGCTTGCGCAGCACGGTGTACCAGGAGAGACCGGCCTGGGCCGCCTCCAGCGTCAGGAACTCGAACTGCCGTCGATCGTCGTGGACCGGTACGCCCCATTCGGTGTCGTGATAGGCCACATAGTCGGGCTTGCTCAGGTCCACCCAGGGACAGCGGGGGCGATCATCCATGTCGTGCGGCCTCATCGACGAAAGTTGGCAAATCCTTGCCACTTGAACGATAGTTCTGCAAGCGATTTCGGATCGAACGCGTTGTCAACGTGGCGTCATGTCGGACCTATAGCGTTGACCCGATCGATTCGAACGAATGCTCACCCAGCGCTGCCGAGGGCCGGTTTGCAGGCCCGACAGGAGATCGAACGGTGAACGACGTGCACATTCATCCACTGATTCTGAAGCTGGATGTCGGCGGGATCCCGCTCGACTGGGTGCATTGGGAGTACGCCGCGACGCTCTACTGCAACGAGAAGGTCGCCTGGGAAGGTGGTGGCGAACGCATTCGCATCCAGGGTGGCATCAATCGGGCCACCGGCCGTCGTTCCTTTCTCGAGCTGGACACGATCATCGCGGTCAACGACAGCCGCGGCGGCCGCCTGATGTCGCTGGTGCCGCCGTTGACCAACCGGGCGTTGTTCCAGCGTGACGGCCACATCTGCCTGTACTGCGGCCAGCGGTTCCGCCATTCCGAACTGACCCGTGACCACGTCGTCCCGACCTCGCGTGGCGGGCCGGACGACTGGACCAACTGCGTTACCGCCTGCGGGTCCTGCAATCGCCACAAGAGCAACCGGACGCCGGAGGAGGCGGGGCAGCCGTTGCTGGCCGTGCCCTATGCGCCGAACCGGGCGGAATATCTGATTCTGTCCAACCGGCGCATCCTCGGCGATCAGCAGGCGTTTCTCGATCAGTTCGTGACCAAGCGGGATCGCGGGGGCGTGCTCGCCGCCTGATGGCCTAGTCGGTGTCGGCGATCGCCTGCACCAGCACCCACGGTTTGACGACGACGGTCCAGACGCTGGCGTCCTGTTCGATCCATTCCAGTGCCTGCGCGTCACTGACCGGTCCGAAGTGCTGCTCCGTGATCAGCGCTTCGACGGCTGCCTTGTCGTCGATCGCGATGCGCGCGGCCACGTCGACCAGATCGATGCCTGCCGCGACCGCGAAGGCCTGCCCCGTGGCGAAGAACCGTTGCAGATCGGACCACGGCATCTTGGCGGTTTGCGTGGCGAGTTCCGCCCGCATGTCCTCGAGGTTCATGGCGTCGCCTGCCGGGGACGCAATGCGGCGGGACCCTCGTCCAGCACCGCCTGCAGCAGTGGCGCCAGCAGCCGCGCGGCGATCTGATCCTGCAACGTGGCGGGTGTGTCCAGTCCGACGCGGCGGAGCAGGCCGAGAACCGCTTCGCCGGGACGGCCCGCACGCCAGGCGCGCATCGCCAATGCGAGGGGATGTTGCTCCGCCTTCATCCGGCTGAGCCGGGACAGTGCGACCGCGAGGATCTCCTCCTCCTCCGTCCAGTCTGTGGGCAGCGGGAAATGCGGCAGCGCGCCGCTGCGCCGCGCCGGCCCCAGTTGTTGCGCCAGCGCTTCCGGCGTGTTGCGACGGTAGGCGTTCGGGATCGCGTAGTCGGCCTCGATCTTGCCGGCCGCCTTCGCCCGGGCCAGCAACTCCGCCTGGAACCGCGAGTCGGTGATGTTCAGCAGCCGCGCGATGATGTCCCGGTCGGTGGCGCCGCGCAGGTCGGCAACGCCGTATTCGGTGATAACGATGTCGCGCAGATGACGGGGAATGGTCGTGTGCGCGTACTCCCAGACGATGTTGGACTCCGCGTCCTTGCCGTCGCCGCGCACCGCCTTGATCAGCAGGATGGAGCGGCCGTCGTCCAGCGCGTGGGCCTGGGCGACGAAGTTGTATTGCCCGCCGACACCGGACAGCACGCGATGGTTGTCCAGCGCATCCGACACCACGGCGCCGGTCAGCATGCACTTGAGCCCGGTGTTGATGAAGCGCGCGCGGCCGCGTTGCAGCCGGTCCAGGCTCTCGGTGCCGTGCAACTGGTTGATCCGGCCCACCGTGGTCATGTGGAAGCGGCGCCGCTCGGTCAGCGACATGGTGGAAAGACGATCGTAGAAGCAGCGCGGGCCGAGGAAGAAACCGCCGTGCAGCACCTGGGTGATGTCGTCCTCGCGCACGGGTTCGCCGGCATTGAGCGCGGTCTGGCGGTCCAGGTCGTCGATGACCTCACGCTTGAGCACGCCGGCGTCGTAAAGCGCCATGAAGCCGTCCACGAACATTTCGGTGGCGCCGTACAGGCCGGTGTCGAATGGGGTGTCGCCGCCGATGGTTTTGGCCAGCGGCGTCAGCTCGCCGACCAGTGAACGCCAGGTCGCGTTGTCCCGATGCCGCAACGTCAGCGCGTGCGCCACCGTGTCGCCCAGCGCGCCGATCCCGAGCTGGATGGTGCCGCCATCCGGGACCAGGGTGCTGGCGTGCAGGCCGATGGCGTGGTCGGCCAGCGTAACCGGCTGCTTGGGTACGGCGAACAGGCTGCGCGGCCGCGTTTCGCGTCGGATCAGTACGTCGAAATCGTCGCAGGGGCGTTCGCTGTCGCCGGGCATGTACGGCAGTTCGGCGTGGGCCTCGCCGATCACGGCGATCGGCCGGCGCTCCCGCGCCGCGGGCACCACGTCCAGGCTCACATCCGGATTGCAGCTCAGGCTGACGCGTTCGACGCTCGGGTCCGGATGGGGCGCGACCAGTTGCGCGAAAACATTCGCGCCAGCGTCGAGCATGTCGCGGGCGACGAAGGTGTAGTTGGTGCTGATGTAGTTCTGCTGCGCGTTGGCGTTGCCGAGCTGGGAGCCGGCCTGGAAGAAGAATTCGCGGACCGTCACGTTGTCGGGCAGCGCGCCACGATCGCGGTCGATCAGATAAAGCAGATCCTCGTAGCCGTCCATCACGCGATCGAACATCGGGTCGATGAACCGGCCCGCGATCCCCGCGGCCCTCGGACGGTTCAGTGACAGCGCGGTGAAGATCGTCAGCGTCAGTGTCGGGTCCGCCTTGGCGCGGGAATAAAGCGCGTTGGTGAAGCCGACCGGCTTGCCCAGCCCCAGCGGAATACCGAGCACGAGGGTGTTGCCCACGCGTTCGATGACGGCGTTGATGGCGGCCTCGTAGTCGGCCGTGGTCAGCAGGGTCATGAGGTGGTGCGCGTGGACGGGGGAGGAATGATAGTCGCTGTGTCCGCGCTATGCTTCGGGTTTGCGCAACAAGGGCTGGGGATCGGGGTGATCACTGTAATGCGGCGGGCCGCACTTGGCTGGGCGATGTCCGCGATCTGCTTTGGTAGCCAGGCGCTGGCGGCCGGCACCGTGTCCGAATGCACGCAGGAGGCGCTGGAGAGCGCCATCGAGGGGGGCGGGGCGGTCGACTTTGCCTGCGGCCCGTCCATCACGCTGACCAGTGCGCTGAATTTTCAGAACATCGAGGTCAGCATCGATGGCCTTACCGACGACGGCAACATCACGCTGATTGCCGATGGTGAAACCCGGCTGGTCACCATCGAAGGGACCGCCACGGTCACGCTGGGCAACCTGGTGCTGAGCGGTGGCAGCAGCACCCAGGGCGGCGCGGTGCGCAACTTCGGCACATTGACGCTCAGCGGCGTGGAGATTCTCGACAGCACCTCGTCCACCGTGGGTGGCGGCATCCAGAACGGTGGCGTCCTGATCGCCTCCGACGTCCGGTTCGAGGGCAACACCGCCGAGTCGGTCGGCGGCGGGCTCTACAACGCCGGTCTGGCCACGCTGACCCGCGTGTCCCTGATCGGCAATACCGTTGGCGGCGTCGGCGGAGCGATTGACAGCGTGGGCCGACTCACGTTGGTGAACGCGACGGTGGCTGGCAACGTCGGTGGTGGGCAGGGCGCCATCCGGTTGAGTGGAAGCAACGCCAGCGGCAGCCTGCTGTCCCACGTCACCATCACCGACAACCGTCTGACCGACGAGGCGTCCAATGCCGCGGCCGGGCTGGTGGTGGGATCGGACAGCGCGGTGTCCGTGCTCAACACGGTGATCGCCGGTAACGGTATGGGCGGGCAGTGCAACATCATCGGCACGCTCGCCGCGGTGGACGGAAGCGTCGCCAGCGACGCGAGCTGCACGGGTTTCACGGTTGCCGACGTGGACGCCATCAATCTGGGCGAGGCCGTGGACCAGGTCGGGCTGGGAAGCGGTCTACAGACGGTTTATCCGCCGGCGCTGCCGACGGTGCTGCTTGACGCCGCCGCGGACGATGTCTGCGGTGACGACGCGGTGGGCGGGGTGGATCAGCTCGGCCAGACGCGTCCCCTGGCCGAGGCCTGCGATGTCGGCGCGGTGGAACTGGACGTGAACCGGCCCGTGGTCGACCTGAACGGCAGCGCCGGTGGCCGCAACGTGGCCGCCAGTTATGCCGAAACCGCCGAAGCGGTGGTAGTCGCTCCGGCCGTCACGGTGACCGGTGGCGATCTGGAGCTGTTGCAGCGCGCCGAGGTGGTGCTGACGGAGCTGAACGATCCCGGCGCAGAGACGCTGGCGGTGGATGTTGGCGCCACCGCGCTGACCGCGGCGTACGACGCACAGAGCGGCGTGATGACGCTGACCGGCGAGGCGGCCCCGGAGGACTACGCGGCCGTCCTGGCGACGCTGAGCTATCGCTACGACGGCGAGATTCTTGGCGACACCACCCGCGTGTTGTCGGTCCGGGTGTTCGGCGCCACGCTGGACTCCTCCGCCAGTCGCGTCACGCTGACGCTGCAACCGATCAACGATGCGCCGGTTGCCGGCAATGACGCCTATGCGGTTTCGGCCGACGCGGTGTTCATCGTCGACGCGCCGGGGCTGCTGGCGAACGATTCGGATGCGGACCAGCAGACGCTGCGTGCCTCAGGACCTTCGACCAGCCCGGGTGGCGCGTCGCTGGTGATCTCCGGCAACGGCCGGATGGTTTACGACCCCGTGACCGCCTACCTCGGGTTGGCCGAGGGTGTCGTGGTCGAGGATGTGTTCACCTACTTCGTGGCGGACACCGAGGGCGCCAGCGCCGAAGGTGAAGTGGTCATGACCGTCACCGGCGTCAACGATCCGCCGGTCGCGAACAACGACCGCTTCAGTCTCACCGAGGACGGCATCGTCAGCAGTCCGGCGCCCGGCGTGCTGGCCAATGATTCCGACCCGGACAGCGGCGACAGCCTGCAACTGGTCAGCGCGGATGCGACGACTTCCTCCGGCTTGCCGGTGACCGTCGGTAGCGATGGTTCGGTTGCGTTCGACCCCACCGGGTCCGCGGCGGTGCAGGGTCTTCGCCAGGGGCAGGTTCAGATCGAGACTCTGCAATACACGATTGCCGATTCGGCGGGGTCGCAGGCCAGCGCGGAACTGCGCTTCGACATCCAGGGGCGCAATGACGCGCCGGTCGCGGTGGCGCTGGGGCAGGAGCATGTATTCGTGGACGAGGCCGCCGTGGTCGCGGTGGGCGCGGCATTCAGCGATGCCGATGCCGGCGACACGCTGACCTTCACCACCTCGGGTCTGCCGTCGTCGCTGTCGCTGGGCACGATCAACGGCCAGATCACCGGCACGCCGTCGGAGGCCGACATTGGCCGCTACATGATCAACATCGTCGCCACCGACACCGCCGGGGCGTCGGCCAGCACCCCGCTGGTGCTCATCGTCGAGCGTGTGGGCAATGACGCGCCCTATGTCGTCGACGCGCCCGAGGATCAGGAGCTGGACGAGGGGGAGGCCTTCTCGCTGACGCTCGGCGAGGTGTTCGAGGACCCGGACGGCGACACGCTCAGTTTCGCCGTCACCGGCCTGCCGGAAGGGCTGGAATTCTCCGGCGACGCGGTGACCGGCGCCCCGGCCTTCCAGAGCGCCGGCAGCTACGTGGTCGAGCTGACCGCGACCGATCCGTCCGGCGCCTCCACCGATGTCGCGTTCACGCTGACCGTCACCGAGCCGGAGCGGGACGTGGCCGTATCGGTGACGCCCGCGGCGTCGATCGTCGAGCCGGAAACCCCGTTCACCTGGACGGTCGAGGTCTCCAACCCCGGCGATGCCACCGCGGGCGGCGCCGTGATCCTGCAGGTGTCTGGCGCCGGGCTGTCCGTTGACGTGCCGACCGGTTGCAGCCGCAGTGTCGGCGTGCAGACCGTGACGCTGGACTGTGATGTCGGCGCGATCCAGTCCGGTGGCGCGCAGCAGATCGAGGTGGTCACCGAAGCCGATCGGGCGGGGGGTGTCTGGTTGCAGGCACGCGCCGGCGATCTGACCACCGACCTCAATCCGGAGGACAACCTCGCCTCGAACGGCGTGATCGTGACCGAACTGCTGGCGGAGGTGCCCGGCGTCGAGTTCGCGGTGAGCGGCGGCACACGACTGGCGGTGCTGGACGCCGACGGCGACGGCAGCCCCGATGTGGCCGTCGGCAGTGAGGCTGGCTCACCGACCCGGATTTATCGGCAGCAGGCCTCGGACGACTACGAGCTGGACGGTTCGCTGGGCGATGTCGGCGAGGTCGCGGGCCTGATCGCGGGAGAGTTCGACGGGCTCACCGGCGAGGACTTGCTGGTCGTGAACGCCTCTGGCGGTCACGCGCTGTACGTCAACGATGGCAGCGGTGCCTTCGTCCTGTCGGCGGCCGCGTTCACCGGTACCGAGGGTCTGGATGCGCTGGGCGCGGACCTGGACGAGGACGGTGTCGGTGACGTGCTGATGCTCCATGCCGATGCGGTGCCGGAGGTGCTGTTCACCGAGGGCGAGGACGGCTTCTTCACCGTGTTGCTGGAGCCGGCGGACGCGATCTCCATTGGCCTCGCCGACATCGATGGCGACGGCCGGCCGGAGCCGGTGTTCGGCCTCGCCGACGGGGACGTGTTCCAGCCGACCATCGGCCGGCGCAGCTTCGGCCCCCGTGTCGCGCTGCCCACCGCTGGTGTAACCCACTGGGCCGGCGGCGATCTGGACGGCGATGGTGACGGCGATCTTCTGGCGGCCGTGCCCGAGACGCTGGACGATGTGTTCGTCGCGCCGGAGCTGAGGATGCTGCGCGCCCTGTCACGCAACGCCATGGAAATCGGCACGCGCGCCGACATCGGGGTCACGCGCCGGCTCGTCATGGCGGACATCGACCGGGACGGCGACCTGGATGTGGTCAGCGCCAGCCCGAATGGCGTGGTCCAGTTGCTGGTCAATGACGGCGGCGGGCGTCTGCGGCCGCATGACACGGCCATCGATGCCGATGCCGTGGACATGGCGCTGGCCGACATGGACGGCGATGGCGACACCGATCTGGTGTTGCTGCTGGCCGAACAGGGCGCGGTACAGATCTGGTTCAACCAGGGCGACCTGGTGTTTTCCGACACCGTCGGCTCGCCCCGGTCGCTGCACGACGATGACGGTAGTGGCGCGCTGGGGCTGTGGGCGCTGCTGCTGCTTGTTGGTGCCGCGGTCTGGCGTCGAGCTCGCGTCTGCGTGGACTAGTCGATCAGCGACACGGTCAGCCGGCAAAGACAGGTGGGCTTGCCGGCTTCGTTGCGCAGCGTGATCTGCCAGACGTGAATGCGACGGCCCTCGTGCGCGAGCACGGCCTCGCCTGTCACCGTCGTGCCCTTGGGTGCCGGACGCACGTGGTTGGCGTTGACCTCCAGGCCGACCGCGCGCTTTCCGGTCTCGCCGGCGATCAGCGCCGAGCCGATCGAGCCCAGCGTTTCCGCCAGCACCACGCTCGCTCCGCCGTGCAGAATGCCGTAGGGCTGCACGTTCTTTTCCGTGACCGGCATGGTCCCGACGATGCGGCCGCGTTCGGCTTCGATCACCTCGACGCCGAGCACTTCGTTGATGGTGCCGATCGAGGTTTTCCGCAGGGCATCGAGCGAGTAGTCTGGCGCGTCATTCACGTGTGCTGCTCCGTTCCGGGGCGGATAGGGGAGTGGAATGATTGCACTGATTGCCGGTCTCGTCGTGTTCCTGGGTGTTCATCTGGTGCCCACGCGGCCCGCGCTGCGGGTGGGTTTGCAGGGTCGATTCGGCGAACTGGGCTACAAGGGGCTGTTCTCCGTCGTGGCCGCGATCGGCCTGGTGCTAATCATCTGGGGCAAGGCCGAGGCGCCGTTCGTCGCGATCTGGCAGCCCCCGGTGTGGACGCGGCACATCCCGCTGGCGCTGATGCCCATCGCGTTGATCCTGCTGGTTGCCGCCTACGTTCCGAACAACCTGCGCCGGGTCGTCAAGCATCCGATGCTTGCCGCGGTGAAGCTGTGGGCGCTGGTGCATCTGCTCGCCAACGGTGATCTGGCGTCCATGCTGCTGTTCGCGGCCTTCCTCGCGTTTGCCGTCTACGACGTGATCTCGGTGAAAAAGCGCGGCACGGCGCCGGCGCGCGGCAAGGTCAATCCGCTGCTGGACGTGGTCACCGTGGTGGTTGGTCTGGTGGCCTATGTCGGTTTGATGCATGCCCACGGTCACCTGTTCGGGGTGCCCGTGATCGGCTGACCCCGCCGGGTCGGTTTCGACCCGCCGGTGGGCGAGCCGGTACAATCGCGGCCCTTTGATTTCCAGCTCGACCCATGGGCACGCCAGCCAATCTGCGTGCGGAAGCCGACAAGCGCCGCACCTTCGCCATCATCTCGCACCCCGATGCGGGCAAGACCACCGTCACCGAAAAGCTGCTGCTGTTCGGCGGCGCGATCCAGCTTGCCGGTACGGTCAAGGGGCGCAAGGCCGCGCGCCATGCGACCTCGGACTGGATGAAGATGGAGCAGGAGCGCGGCATCTCCATCACCACGTCGGTCATGCAGTTCCCCTACCGCGACTGCATGATGAACCTGTTGGACACGCCGGGGCACGAGGACTTTTCCGAAGACACCTACCGCACGCTGACGGCGGTGGACTCCGCGCTGATGGTCATCGATTCGGCCAAGGGCGTCGAGGCGCGCACGATCAAGCTGATGGAGGTCTGTCGCATGCGGACCACGCCCATCATCACCTTCATCAACAAGCTGGATCGCGACGGCCGCGAGCCGATGGAACTGCTCGACGAGGTCGAGGACGTGCTCAAGATCGCCTGCGCGCCGGTGACCTGGCCGCTGGGCATGGGGCGCGACTTCGCCGGTGTTTACCACCTGCTGGAAGACCGCTTCTATCTCTATGACGGGCCCAAGGAGCGGATCAGCGACATCGAGACCGTCGACGGTCTGCACGCGGATGGCATGGCCGAACGTTTTGGACCGATCTACCAGACGCTGCTGGAGGAGATCGAGCTGGTGAAGGAGGCCGGTCACGGTTTTGATCTGGAGCTTTATCGCGCCGGCGAACTGACGCCGGTGTTCTTCGGTGCCGCGATCTCCAACTTCGGCGTGCGCGAGCTGCTCAATGGTTTCGCCGACTGGGCGCCGCCGCCGCTGCCGCGCGAAGCCACGGTGGGTGATGCCGATCCGCAATCGGTTGAGCCGACCCACGGTGAGCTGACCGGCTTCGTGTTCAAGATTCAGGCGAACATGGAC
This sequence comes from uncultured Abyssibacter sp., assembly GCF_964000955.1. Taxonomy (NCBI): domain Bacteria; kingdom Pseudomonadati; phylum Pseudomonadota; class Gammaproteobacteria; order Chromatiales; family Oceanococcaceae; genus Abyssibacter; species uncultured Abyssibacter sp. The sequence goes on along the minus strand of NZ_CAXFCL010000215.1, from coordinate 2,533 downwards.
CCGCGCCACCGCGACCGCATCGCGTTCATGCGGGTGTGCTCGGGCAAGTACACGCCGGGCATGCAGCTGCATTCCGTGCGTCAGGGCAAGGCGGTGCGCATTTCCGACGCCGTGACGTTCATGGCCTCGGACCGTGGCGCCGCCCGCGAGGCCTGGCCCGGCGACATCATCGGTCTGCACAACCACGGCACCATCTCCATCGGCGATTCGTTCTCGGAAGGCACGGCGATGGTCTATTCCGGCGTGCCGAACTTCGCGCCGGAGCTGTTCCAGCGCGTGGTGCTGGCCGATCCGCTCAAGGCCAAGGCGTTGAACAAAGGCCTGGATCAGCTCTGCGAGGAGGGGGCGACGCAGGTGTTCCGTCCCAAGAGCAACAACGACGTGATTCTGGGCGCGGTCGGCGTGCTGCAGTTCGATGTCGTGCGCCAGCGGCTGGCCGATGAATACGGCGTCAACTGCAAGTACGATCAGGCGCCTGTGGCGACCGCTCGGTGGGTCAGTTCGGATGATCCGTCGAAACTGAAAGACTTCCTTAACAAGAATGTGTCTAGAATCGCAGTGGATCATGCGGGTGCACATGTCTATCTGGCGAATTCCCGCGTGAATCTTCAACTCACGGAAGAGCGGTGGCCCGACATCCGGTTTGCATCGACCCGCGAACACGGAACGAACTGATCCGTATCTCCTCGGGTCGTACTGGTCGGGCGAGGCACCAAACTTGCCTGTCCTCTGATGACGGGGACTGAAGGTGCGTGGCGCGCTGCAACCCGGCAGCGGCCAGGGACAAACAAACGACGAGACTCATGGCTGAACTGACGTACGACAAGAAATTCACGCCCTCCAGCGTGGGCGCGATGCTGGGCTTCTTCGGTGTGCACATCGCGGCGCTGGGGGCCTTCTTCACCGGCGTGTCGACCGCCGACATCGTGGTCTGCGTGACCCTGTACTGGGTGCGCATCTTCGCGATCGGAGCCGGCTACCACCGCTACTTCTCCCACCGCTCGTTCAAGACCGGGCGCGTGTTCCAGTTCATCCTCGGCTTTCTGGCGCAGTCCACCGCGCAGTCGGGGCTGATCTGGTGGGCCTCCAAGCATCGCGATCACCATCGCTATTCCGACACGCCCAAGGACATGCACAGCCCTCGGCAGTACGGGTTCTGGTTCTCCCACATGGGCTGGATCTGGAACAACGAGGCCCAGGAAGCCAACTACGACAACGTGCAGGATCTGACGCGGTATCCGGAACTGGTGTGGCTGGACAACAACCGCTTCCTGCCGGCGATCATTCTCGGGATCGCGGTGTTCGTGCTGTTCGGCTGGTCCGGCCTGTGGTTTGGTTTCTTCTTCTCCACCGTGCTGGTGTACCACTCGACGTTCACCATCAATTCGCTGTCGCACGTGTGGGGCAAGCAGCGCTATCTCACCGGTGACGACTCGCGGAACAACCCCGTGCTCGCGGTCCTGACCATGGGCGAGGGCTGGCACAACAACCACCACTACTTCATGTCCAGCACCCGTCAGGGCTTCCGCTGGTACGAATGGGACCCGACCTACTACATCCTCAAGATGCTGTCCTGGGTCGGGGTTGTCTGGGATCTGAAGGAGCCGCCTCGGCACGTGCTGGCGGGCGAGCGCAAGCTGTCGTCCGAACTCAAGGATCGCGTGGCCGCCCAGCTCGCCGCGACGTTCTGCGCCGACACGCTGACCGACAGCGTTCGCGCCCGGCTGACCCGCAGCGGCGTGGCCGTTGACGAGTTCAAGCGCAATCTGGCGGCCCGCATCGATCGCGGTCGTGACGCCATCCAGCACTTCGAACTGCCGGAACTGCCGGAGCTGCCGTCGGTGGACGAGGTCCGGGCGCGGGCCCACAAGATGTTCGCGCGGTCACCGTCCATGGACGACATCGTGCTGCGGGCCCGGCTGATGCTGAGCGAGGCCGTCTCCACGCGCCTGGCGACGCCCGCCTAGCGCCAAAACCGGCCGGGAGCGGCTGTGCTCCCGGCCCGTTCATGATCACGAAACACTTGCGGCGATGCAGCACTTGCGCATCGCCGTGAGGTGTATGCTGCGGGCATGGATTCACACGCCGCCTCAGCCGCAAGTACCCAGCTGCGCAAGCGCCTGGGCTTCGGCCGTCAGTCCGGTTCCAGGGGTGAGGACGCCGTAGTGCGCGATCAGTTGCTGGTCGTCGACGACGAGGCGGCTGATCGCCTGCTGATCCGGCGGATACTCGCCGACGGCGCAACGGTGGGTCTGGAACTGATCGAGGCCGAGACCGCGCAGGATGCCGTCGAGCAGCTGCGCGGTGGTCGCATCGCCTGCATGCTGATCGATCACATGCTGCCCGACATGACCGGGCTGGACTTGCTCAGCATGCTCGCCAACATCGAGCCGGTCGGGCTGGTGCTCATCTCCGGTGTCATGGATGTCCCGCTGTCACGTGACGCCATCCGGCTGGGCGCCCATGACGTGCTGCCCAAGGACGATCTCGATACCTCCCGGCTGTCGCTGTCCATCCATGCCGCCATCGGCAG
>NZ_CAXFCL010000214.1:0-8259 GCF_964000955.1 uncultured Abyssibacter sp. | reverse complement strand
GTCGGGTCCAGCAGGCCCATCGCCAGGAACGCATCGGTGATCGTCGCCTGCGTACCACCCAGCCCGAAGCAGGCCGGTCCGGGTTCGGAGCCAACCGACTCCGGCCCGACCTTCACCCGTCCGTCGTCGGCGCGAATGATGGAACTGCCGCCGACACCGGCGCTGGCGAGGTCGCAAAGCGGCATGGAGATTTCCACGCCTTCGATGCGGCCGTAGTCCTCCTCGCGCACCTCGCCGTTCTCGACCACGCCCACATCGGTGGTGGTGCCGCCGATATCCATGGACAGCAGGCGCGGCAACTCGTAGTGCCGGGCCAGCGCCCGGGCGCCTTCCAGGCCACCGCGCGGGCCGGAGCTATAACTCTTGAGCGCCGCCGTGCGCGCGACGCGGGCGGAACCGCCATCGTTGCGAAAGATCAGCAGCGGGTTCTGCGCCTTTTGCGCCTTGAGCCGATGCTCGGCGGAGTACAGGAACCGCTCCATGGCCGGATGCAGGAAGGCGTTGAGCAAGGCGGTCCAGGCGCGCCGGGTGTCGCGGGCATCGTCGCTCAGTTCATGGGTGTAGAGAATCGGCACCGCGCCGAGCATCTGCGGCGGAAACTTGCGCAGCATGGCGTTCTTGAACGCCTTTTCGCGCTCGGTACGATCGGGCCCGGAGAACGCCACGACCAGGCGATTGGCCCCTTCGGACACCAGCCGGTTGATGGCGACCACCGCGGCGCGAATGCCGTTCTCGTCACCGCCGTCGACCGCATCGTGACGCGTTCCGATCAGGGTGCCGAACAACTCGCCCGCGCCGTCGCCGGCCTTCAGCGCATCGAGATCGAACTGGCGGTCGACCAGTAACCCGAGGCGGGGACCCTTGCGTTCGACCAGGGCATTCGTGCCCTGGGTCGTGGAATAGCGGATATGGTCGGCGGACAGCAGAAGGTCGAGAAGATTGGGTTTTCCGTAGATCTGCTCGGAAACCTTTGACAACCCCTCGAAAAGACACTTTGAAAGATCGAAGGGCGTGGTCAGTGTCTTCGTTCTCGTGACCTTCTCGCCATCGATCACGCAGATGTCGGTCAGCGTGCCGCCATTGTCGATATTGATCAGCGTGCCCATACAGCGTCTCCTCCTGATGGCACCGGGTGACTATCCGGTTGGGACGCGGTTCATGGCCGGCGGATCGTTGACGCCGCCGGTCGCCGCGTCTCTGTGTCCTTATGCTTCGAGTCTAGAAATCCGGATTCCCGGACGAGCTACCCACGCGGGTAGTTTTTGGGGTAGTCGCCCTCTGCCGGACAAGAAAAAGCCGGCCACGAAGGCCGGCTTCAATACGGGGGGACGTGCGGCTCCGATCACGGAGGCCAAGGTCGTCTACACCGTGCCAAGTCGTGAAATTGCGTTGGGGGTCAGGAACTTGTTGTAGACGTCGACACCGCCGGTATCCAGACGGGAGTCGTACCCACCGGCGCAGGTTCTGGTGTGATGCGTGCGCGACACGCGGTTCGCCTGAACGTCGTGGGTGATGATGTACTGCCAGGACCAGTCGGGATTGCCCTTCTCGTCCTTGATGACCTTGTCGCCATCCTTGTACTGGCTCCAGCCGGCCTGGAAGGACTTCCAGATGTCACCACGACGGTCGTAGGTCACGTAGGCCACGAACTGGTGGTTGCGCACGTCGATCCACACGCGCTTCTTGCCTACCGGTGCTCGCGGATAGCCCACCGGCTCGGCCTCGATGATGATGCACTCGGGGCACATGCTCCATTTGCTCTCGACGAAGGTCTTGCCCTTGGGCCCACCCTGCGTCGGCGCCATCCAGTTGTCGTCCTCGCCCCACCAGTTTCCGGTCACGGAACCCAGCATCGGCTGACGACCCACGATCTTGTAGTTGCCCCAGGTGAGCATGGGATCGCCCGCGGCCCAGGCATCGGACAGGAACCAGGTGATGCCCGGCAGCAGCGGTTCGAAGCGCTGGTTGGTCGGGAACTGACGCACACGGCGAAAGGCCGGCAGATAGCCGTGCAGATCCGGGTACTTGCGCTGGTCGTAATACCAGGTCGACAGGAACGATGATCCGGCGGTGTCGGTCGGCGCCGTGAACCAGACCGACTGCAGGCGCAGCAAATCCTTCTTGTTCTTGAACACGGTGCCGTCCAGGCGAGCCTGGACCTGCATTTCCGCCCAGACGAAGTCGTACTGATAGGTGGTGTCACCGCCCGGGTCCAGGTCCCACTGGCGAATGGCGTACTGGGCGTAGTCGTGACGACCCCAGGACAGCGTGAGATTCGAAATCGCCTCGTTGCCGTGCTGCGGATCAGTGAACGGCACGCCGCCAACCCAGGGGCTGCCACTCTGATCGTAGACGTTGCCGTCCTCGCCCAGCTTGGCCTTGCCCTTGTTGCGCAGCGTCGCGTCCAGGAAGGTGCTGTTGTACAGGTCGGCGACATCGGTGGCCGGCGCGACGATCTCGATCTCGCGCCCCTGCTCGGCAATCTGCATGTAGGTGATCGGATCGAGCAGTTCCTTCACATGCTCGACATTCGCCGCGGACACGCGATCTCCGACGCTGATCTTGCCCTTGGTGTAGGCCTCGATGGACAGCAGTTCATCCGGATAGGCCTTGCTGATGTCGCCGCTGTCGCTGTGCGCGACCATGGGCCACAACGGAGCCAGCACACCCGCCGACGCACCGAGAGCCGATTTTCTGAGCAGTTCTCTTCGACCGTAGTCGAAGTCGTATTTTCTGATTCTCATCTCTGTTTCCTCACTCGCACATTGGCTGGGGTGGATGGGTTGATGTGCTGTTCACAGTCTTCGCTGTTACGGGTTCACCCGCCCGAGGCCCGATGGGGCACCGCCAGAATCACCGTAGAGCCGGTGGCAGCCACCGGCACTACACTGACGGGTAGGTTTCGCATCCCGGATCAGAACTGGTAGGTCAGCCGCAGCGTGCCCTCGTCGGCCCAGTCCGCCGTGGACAGCAGCGTGTCGTTGGGGTTGCTGCAGCTGGCCATGCAGCCGTCGATGAAGGAGTAGAAGAACTCCACGCCGAGCGAGCCACTGGGCTTCCAGCGAATGCCGGGCTGGACCAGGATGCTGCCGCGCGTGTCGTAAAGCGTCGCGAAACCGATCCGGAAGATGTCCTGCGGGAACGGCTGCTGGAACGCGAAGGCCAGATAATCCGCGCCATCCACGCCATCGGGCGTCGACGTCCGCGAACCACCGTATCCGGACAGGTGGCGACCGAACAGATCATCCACGCTGCGGTGCATCCACTGGAACACGAAGTACGTCGCCGGGAAGCGGTAGCTGAACCGGTAGTACTTCTCCATGACCAGGGCGGTCACCCAGGAGTCCTCGACGATGTAGTTGCTGGGCGAGAGCGACGTGTTGGTGAAGGTGCGGTCAGGCGTGTAGCTCGCCTCCAGATTGATGATCAACTGGTCGAACACACTGCCCGGTTCCGCCGACACCACATAGCTGCCACCCAGGCCGAACACATCCTCCTCGAAGTACTCACGGGCGATATGTCCGCGGAACGCGTCATCAGCCGCGATGAAGAAGGTGTTCAGCTCGGCGTAAGCCTGCTCGTAGTTTTCCACCGGCGTGCCATAGGCATCCATGGATCCCTCGAACTCGCTGATGAGGGTGTTCACACCGGCGACGCCGTCGAGTCGGACCTGAGCCGCGTAGTCGAACCACTCGTCCGCCGAATAAACACCCGTGGGCGCGGCCTCCAGAGGCGAGTTGGCCAAGGCTTCGCCGACACTGCCAAATTGCCGCGTCGGGTCAGAGTTGTAGACCAGGTTGAACGAGCAGGCGACGGTACCGCAGGCCGTGCTGCCGCCGCCGATTTCATGCACCACGTTGGACTTGGTCCAGCGGAAGACGCCGTCCGGATTGTGTCGCCGCGCATAAACCGCCTGCCAGCCGAACTCACCGGCGTTGCCACGCAGACGCAAACCGAAGCTCAGTTCGTCGTCGTAGCCTCCTTCCTTGTAGAGGTCATGCACCGTGAACTGCGACGGAATCACGTTGTACTGCGTGTTCGGGTTGCCGTAGACCGAGGGCCGGAACTGCTTGACGTAGGAGTCCAGCAGAATCGAGTCGGTAACCTGATAGCCCAGACGGATACCCAGGGCCGGCACGCGCTCATCCGCGAACTCTTCCTGTGCGTAGTCCAGAACCGAGTGTCGACGAAGATCCAGTCCGTCGACGACATCCAGCACGCGGAAGAAGATGGCCTGCCCCCACGCAATCTGCATGTTGCCCGCTCGCAACGAAAGCGGACCGTTGCTGTATTCGAGCACCAGCGCCGGGAAGTCGATCAGGTAGTTTTCACCAGCGTATTCGAGCGGTAGCGGATTGCTGTCGCCTTCCACCCGGTACTGGAAGTAGTTGACGTCGTTCTGATAGAGCTCGGGATCACCGCCGACGATACCGGCCCCGTCGTTGATGTCGCGCAGCGACGACGCATCAAACTCCTCGTAGCCCCAGCCGCCGTCGTACACGGCGCGCATGCGAGCCGTGAGCTTCCAGTTGTTGCCGAAACGCAGCTTGGTCTCGAACTCGCCGCGCAGCATGTTCAGGTTCCAGTCGCTCTCGCGATTGGGAATCTCGGCACCACGGTCCGCGGCCTCGCTGGCATCCGAACCGAGCAGCGCCGGGAACTCGGTCCCCGGGTCACCCCAGTTCCAAAGCTCCGGCAAGGGCAGACCAAGACCACCCACAATCGCCGACGGCAGGCCGGGCGGCAGATAGGCCTGACGGTCGACCACCTGGGTGTTGTAGGTATTGCTCAGCTGGTTGTTGGGGTTGCCGCGCCCGACCGTGGAATATGCCGATTCCGTGCGCAGAAATCCGCCAAAACTGAAGTTGACGGCATCCCATACGCTTTCGTCGTCCGCGTGCGCCCCCGTGGTCGTCATGGCCAGGATTGGCATGGCGAGCCCTGCGAATAGCCGCTGGATGCATCGTCCAGTCGCGTCGGTCTTGATCATCGCTCTCCTCCTTCCACACTGTCGCCACGCGGCTCGGCGCCGACCTGGGGTGTCGGCATAACGGCCGTGGGGACTCTCGTTGTTCTCCGCCTCAAGGCGTGATTTTCAAGACGTGGCCACCCTGCCCCACCGCGACCACGCTGCTGCCCTCCGCGCTGACGGACCGGTCGAGACCAGCCAGCCACAACGCCCCTAACTCGTCCCCGGTGTGCCGGGTCCAGGTGCTTCCGCCATCCGCGCTGATTGCCATCTCGCGGATACCGGAGACATACACCCGGCCGTTGTCATCCGACCGGACGTTGAGCCAGACGACGGTTCCGGGCTCGGCCGTGGCCACCCAGGTCTTGCCGCCGTCCTGCGTCTTGAGAATCGTGCCGCTCTGTCCGACTGCGTACCCCACACCATCGGGTCGTAAATGCATGCCGAAGATCGATGCTTCGCCCTCGCGCAGGACCCGCCAGTCGGAATGCCCGTCGGGCGAGCGGAGGATCAGGCCAAACTCGCCGGCCACGGTCACCGCGCCGTTCTCGGCGATATCGACCGCGTATAGATGAGGCTCGAAGCCCTGGTCGGTGGTGGTCGACCAGTCAGGCGCCGCCGATTCCCAGGTCCGGCCGCCGTCATCGGAGACCAGCAGCGAACCGAAGGCTCCGACCGCCACGGCCCGCCCGTCCACCGTCAGCGCGACCTGCATCAGGCGCTCCTCGGTCGGGCTTTCCACCGCCCGCCATGACCCGTCGTCCTCGCGACGAAGAATCACGCCGAGCTGACCGACCGCCACGGCGTGCTCGCCTCGCAGCGCGACGCCGTTAAGCGCGAACTCGGTCGGCACGCCCGATTCCGTGGTCCAGCTCTCGCCGGCGTCTTCGCTGCGCAGAATCGTCCCCGCGGCGCCGACCGCCAGCGCGTTGGCGCCGTCGAAGTTCACCGAGAACAGCGCATCGTGGGCAATGCCGCGGTGGCGGACATCCGCGTTGACCGCGGCGGCCGGCGTCGCCAGGGTGACGGCCAGGACGGCGAGAAGAGTTTGGAGTCGGCGCATATCAGATCGCTCCCATGGCCATGGTGTTGTCGCGGGGCGCGACGTCCTGCTTGAAGTGCGACAGGTCGATGCTCTCGCCAACAATCAGGTCGGTCCGGGTCACGAAGCGCGGCTTGATCAGCCAGACCAGCAGGGGCAGCACGATCAGCGCGAGGGTCATGTTGATGAGCATGACCATGGTCAGCAGCAGCCCCATGTCGGCCATGAACTTCAGTTCGGCCAGGAAGTACCAGGGGACGATCGAGATCAGCATGATCGTGGCGGTGAACATGATCGCCTTGCCGGTGGTGCGCAGCGACACGGTGATCGCGCGGGCCCAGTCACCCTTCTGCTCGTGATACTCCTCGCAGATGCGGGACAGCAGGTAGATGCCGTAGTCGATCCCGACGCCGACGCCGATCGCGGCGACCATCATCGAGTTCACGTCCAGGCCGATGCCCAGCGTATGCATGGTCGCCTGCAGGCTGATGTTCGACAGGTTGACCGGAATCATCAGCACCAGCGCCGCCACCGGACTGCGGTAGGCGAAGGTCGCCAGGCACAGGATCACCAGATTCAGCAGGCCGATGACCGCCCAGTGATAGCGCTCCACCACGTAGTTGGTCGCCTGTTGCAGGGCGATGGTGCCGGTGCCTAGCCGCACCCGGAAGTCGTCAAAGTCGGTACCGATCTTGTCCACCGCGGCCTTGGCGCTGGCCAGCGCGGCATCCACCGTGTCCTGCTTGTTGTCCGGGTACCAGAGCGACACCGTGGAGTTCTGCAGGTTGAAGTCGGCGACGTGCGAGAACGCCTTGGAGCTGGTTCCGATCATCACCGCCGTCGCGGCCGCGTTCACCGCCTGGTCGGTCGGATCCACGGACAGCCACTTGGGATTGCCGCCTGAGAACAGCCGATTGCCCTCCAGCAGGTAGTCGCCGTAGGACAGCGTCGCGCGCGGCGCGTCCTCTCCGCTTTCCAGCATCCGCTGCAGGCGGAACGCCGTCATCACGGTCTCGGCCTGGCGGGCCACACGTTTCGGATTCTTCGGGTCCTTGGCCTCCAGCACGATTTCCAGCGTGTTCACGCCGGGAAAGTTGTTGTTGATCGCGCGGACGGCCTCGTTGAACTCCGAATCGAACCACAGCAGGTTCGACCCCTCCACCGGGTTGCCGATGCGTATCTGCATGGCCTGGTAGATCACGACCCCGCCCAGCGCCACCAGAACGATGGTGGTCACGCGGGCGCGGCCACCATGGGCCAGCGACGCCACGCCTTCCAGGAAAGACTGGAAGCGCTTCATGAACGGCGAAGCTTCGCCGCCCTGCCCGGTCAGCTTGTCGACGTTGCCGGGCTCCGGCAGCACGGACAGCAGCAGCGAGATCAGGAACACGCCGGTCGGGATCAGGAACAGCGCCCAGAAACCGCAGAACAGCGCGAAGCGCTCCATCGCCGGAATCGGCGCGATGGCGATGATGAAGATGCCGGCGATGTCGGTGATCATCCCGAGCAGCGACGGCGCCATCATCACGCCCATGGTCAGCTCCGCCGCCTTCTTGCGGTCCGGCACCTCGGCGTAGATTTCGTAGAAGCGCTCGGTGAACTGCACGCAGTGGGAGAAACTTCGCGCCACCAGCAGCAGCGGCACGATCATCAGCAGCGGCTCGACCGGATCACCCAGCAGCCCGGTGAGGCCGAAACCCCAGATCGCCGCCACGCCGCTGACGATGATCGGCGTGAGCACGCCGACCACGTTGCGCATGTAGAGCACCAGGAACAGCACCAGACCGCCCAGCGTGATCGCGAAGATCCAGAACATGTCCGATTCGTAGCGATACACCCAGCCCGTCAGCGCCGGCTGCCCGGCCAGATAGACGTCGTGATTGCCGTCACGCGCCTCTTCCACCAGGTTCTGAACGAACTCGAAGGCCACGCCGTAGTCGAGCTTGCTCTCGATGAAGGTGGCATTGATCAGCGTCGCGGATTCGTCGCGGGAGATGAGGAAGTCCGCCACGCCCGGCGACTTCCGCACCCGCGCCTTGAAGTTGGGGATGCCCTTGGGGTGGACCGGGCAGTCGATGATGACCCGGTCGGGCTTGAACTCCTCGATCAGCGAGGCGAAGGCCTCCTCTTCGAGGGTGTTGATGTTCCCGCCGTCGATGGCCTTCGCGGAGACCGAACGGAGGCCGTGCTCTCCCAAGGCCTTCAGCGGCTCGATGAGCGCCTCGCGCTTCTTCGCGGACAGGGCCTT
>NZ_CAXFCL010000213.1:0-9588 GCF_964000955.1 uncultured Abyssibacter sp. | reverse complement strand
AGGCATTGTCGGGACCGAGATAGAAGCTGGCCGTGAAATCCGGATTCGCGACCAGTGCGTCGCCGCCGACGGCCGTCACGAGGTCATTCGATCCGATTGGTGAACCCAGGGCAAGCACATCCTCGATGTTGTTGAACTCGACGAGGTTGCCTTCCACGGACTGTCCGTCATCGGTGGTCGGCCCCTGGTAGTTTTCCATGCCGGTGGCGAAGCTGGTGTCGCCGTCGTCGTTCAACCACAGGATGTTGTCGTGCATCTCCAGCCCGATGGATTCGAAGCCGGCGTACAAGCCGCCGACGGACTCCGTCAGTTCCGCCTGATTCAGGGCAACGGTATTGAGCGCCACCTGGACCGGTGCGCCACTGGCGCGGGTGATATAGGCAGCGCCCCCATTTCCGCCGGACGCGTAGTTTCCGATGATCAGGTTGTTGTTGAGGATCGTCGCCGACTGGGAATCGGCGATGTAGAGACCGCCACCCTGACTGCCCGCGGAATTCGAGAGGACGTAGCTGTCGAACAGCTCGACCACGTCCGCGCTCTGCGCGTAGATGCCGCCGCCGTGATCGACCTGGTCACTGCCTCGGCCTGTTTCGTTGTTGGCGATGGTCGTCCCGATGATCGACAGATAGTTGTTCGCCGAGGCGTAGATTCCCCCCCCCAGGGACTGTGAGCCGGTCGAGATGCCGCCGAACGCGACATTGCCGGTGATCTCGGAGTAGCCGATGTTCACGAAGCCGGGACCGGTGTTCGCCGCGATGCCACCCCCGAACGCGGAGCTTTCGGAGCCCAGCGCCTGGTTGTTCCGGATGGCGCTGGTGCCCACGAGCAGGGATGAGCCGTTGTCCACGTGGATGCCACCGCCGAACTGGGCGATGTTGTCCTGGACGACCACGTCGGAGAGCACCAGTTCGCTGAACTGTGTCGGGCCCAGGTCAATCCCGCCGCCCTGCGAGCTGAATCCGCCGAAGATCGTGATGCCGCGCAGATAGATGTCGACACTGTCGTCGATGACCACCACGCTGCCATCACCATTGGTGGTGAAGACCGTGTCGGCATCCACGAGGTAGTCCTCCGGGCCCAGTCCACCCACCACCGCGATGCTGGCGCGGGCGTTCACGCGGAGCTGCCCGTTGTAGTTGCCGGTTTCGTACAGGTAGTAGGCGGGATCGCCGTTACCACTGCCGTTGGTGTTGCTGTCGGCTTCCACTTGCGAGTGGTCCAGGAACGCGTCGCTCCAGCTTGTGCCCGAGCCGCCGGTGCTGCCGCGAACGCTGGACACGTAACGCACGATGTTGGCGGTGAGCGGGTCCGAACCGTAGCCGACCTCGACGCCGTCGCCAGCGCCGTCGCCGTCCGTGTCGGGATTGGTCGGTTCGGTGGAGGCCGAGAAGACTTCCTCGCCATCACTCAGGCCGTCGAAATCCGAGTCCGGATTGGTCGGGTCGGTGCCGTAGATATTCACCTCTTCGGCATCGGTCAGGCCATCGAAGTCCGTGTCCGTGGAACCCCAGGACACCACGATATCGGTGATGGATGCCCGGTCGCCGTCGTCAACGACCGCGGTCAGCAGGGGGGAGCCCGTACCGACGCTGGGCGCGGTCCACATGGTTGCCGTGCCGGTGGAGGACGAGAACGAACCGATCGTGCTTTGCCAGGTGATGGTCAAGGGACCACTGGCATCGGGGTCGGCGGCCAATGCCTCCAGCGAGATGGTGCCGCCTGGCGCGACCTCGGTCGTGTCCGCGGACAGCTCGACGGTGGGCTGACGGTTGTCCAGACCCACCAGGTTCTGATCAAGACCACCGATCCACAGCCAGCGCTGGTAGAACGAGCCGGCCTCGTTGCGATGGCCGCTAAGCCCCATGACTTCGCCGGTTTCGTTGACGTATCCCTCGAAGTCCGTGGTCGAGGGATCCTGGCTGTCACCCACGAAGCTGATTGACACGCGTCCGCCGACGTCGGTCGTGTAGGAGCAGGACAATGTCTCCGCCGCGACTTCGGCGTCGCTCAGCATGTCAAACGGCAAGGAATCTCCGGGCCGTCCGGCGATGAACAGGCTCTGGCCTTCGCGGAAGTTCAGCACGCAGCTGCCGTCGGCCAGGAAGTCCAGCACGGCCGACTTCAGCAGATAAAGGATGGACTCGCTGTCGGTTGCCGCGCGTTCCACACCCAGCCCGTCGATGCGATAGCTGGTCCCGCTCAGATCGGGGGCGGTCTCGGGACGACGAATCCCGAACTGGAGCACCTGCTCGACCGATGTCACCGATTCGCTCGCGGTCTCGGTGAGCACCTCCTGCAACACCCGGAGGCTGCCGTCAGGCGACGCGAAGCCGGTCGCGGAGCCGGCCGGTGAGCCATTGTCGGTGTAGGTCGTCGTGAAGGTGCCGTCGACGTTGCTGCTGTAGCTGGTCAGGAATCCGAGATCCTGCCCCGACTCGCTCGTGGTCGTGGTCAGTTCCACCGACCCGAACGGGTCGTAGCGCATCGTCTCCGCGGCGAACAGGGTGTCGCCAGCCGTCTGACCGTCGGCGTCGACGCTGTGCTCGACACGAAACGCCGTGGTCTCCACCGGGCCTTCCTCCAGCCTGATCGAGAGCCCCACGAAACCGATGTTACCGGCCAGTCGCGAGGTTTCGAACGCGGCCGACTGCCGCAGCGCGAGCTCCAGCGCGAAGTTGATGCCGTCCGAGCGCTTCTGGCTGGCGTCGAGGTAGTCGAAGTTGCTGTCCTCGTCGACATCGCCGGCGGCGTACACGTCGTCGCGCTCGGTGATCGCCACCTGGTACATGTCGTCCGTCAGCGGTCGCAGGCGGTGCGTGACCGGGTACTCCCGCTCGACGAAATCCATCGCGGGCTCCAGCGTCTGCGTGTACGGGTCCCGCACCGAGAAGATGCCGGACTCGTTCACTGCAACGGAAAGGGTCTCGGCCGCGTCACCTTCGCCGCTGAAGAACTGGAGGAAGTAGCCCTGATTGAACCCGAACGCGTCCAGTGAGCCCTCGCCGAGGCTGGTGAACGGGCCCGCCGTGAACTGGCTCACACCATCCACGGGCGGCTGCAGGTCATAAAGCCCGACGTCCTGGAACACCGAGAAGAACCCGAACTGTGCCGACTCGGAACCGGCATCGGCGGTCATTTCGTAGTAGCCGGTGTTGAAGCTGGTCTCGGTGCTGCGCACCAGGACCTCGATGTCGAAGAGCGGGAGCTGATCGGAGGCCTCGTCGGGATCAACCACGCCGATGGTGATGTCCACGTAGCTGCCGGAGTCCGCCTCGACCGGGGTGCCGCTGAGCGACCCGGTGGTTTCATCGAAGCTCGCCCAGACCGGCAGGTTGACCACGGTGAAGGTCAGGTTGTCACCGTCGACATCCTTGGCCGTGGGCGTAAACGTGTAGCGGCTTCCCGCTTCGACGACGGTCGGCGGCATGCCGGAGATCGTGGGTGCGTCGTTAACCGGCGCCACGTTCAGGGTTACCGTCACCACGTCGGAACTCGCCTGACCGTCGCTGACCCGGAACGTGAAGCTGTCCGTGCCGTTGAAGTCGGTGCCCGGTTGATAGGTGAATTCGCCCGACGGGTCGAGATTGAGCGAGCCGTTGGCGGGCGTGACCTCGTCCAGCGTGAAGGTGAGCGTCTCGTTGTCCGGGTCGCTGGCCACCAGCGTCGTGGTCAGCCCCTCGTCCTCGTTCAGGTTGAAGGACTGGTCCGCGGCGGTGGGCGGATCGTTGACTGCATTGACCGTGATGGTCACGGTCGCCTGACTGGACGTCGCGCCCTGATCGTCCGCGACGGTGTAGAGCAGGGAGTCGGTGCCGCTGAACTCGGGAGCGGGAGTGTAGGCGATGGAGCCGTCCGACTGAGCCGTGGCCGAGCCGTTGGCCGGCTGCCCGACGACGGTGACCGTGGTGGCGTCGACGGTGCCGTCGATGTCCGTGTCGTTGGCGGTCACGCCGATGGTCACGGTCGTGTCCTCGTCGGTGCTGGCGGTGTCATCGTTGGCAACCGGTGCATCGTTGACGCTGGTCACCGTGATGTTGACCGTCGCGCTGACCTGCGCCTGACCGTCGGAAATGCTGTACAGGAAGCTGTCGGTGCCGTTGAAGTTCTCGGCTGGTGTGTAGTCCACGGTGGCACCGCCGCCGGAAATGCTGGCACTGCCACCGCTGGCGGTCGTCGCGACCACGCTGACGATGGTCAGGGTGTCACCATCCGCATCGGTGTCGTTGGCCAGCACGTCGATGCCGGTCAGCGGGGTGTCCTCGCTGGTGGAGACGGTGTCGTCGTTCGCCACGGGCGTCGTGTTGCTGGGCGCGGAGATATTGACGGTGACCGTTGCCGTGTCGCTGCCTCCGTTGCCGTCGCCGATCTGATAGGTGAAGGTCTCGGTACCGGTGAATTCCTGGGGCGGCGTGTAGTCGATGCCGCCCTCGACACCGATTGTGGCCGAGCCGCCGGCCGTTGGCGTGCCCACGGTCGTGATGCTCAGCGTGTCGCCGTCGGCATCGGTGTCATTGGCAAGCACGTCGATGGTCAGTCCGCCCGAGCCGGCGGTGATGTTCACCGTGTCGTCGGCGGCGACGGGGCTGGTGTTGGACGGTTGCAGGTCGCCGGCCAGGGTTTCGGTGTCCACCTGGACCAGGGTCGCGGTCTCGTAGACGCCGAAATTGTTGTTGCGGAAGCGACGGATTTCGTCGTTCAGATCAAACCCGGACGGCAGGGTCGTCTCGGAATTGCCGACGGTGATCGGCGAGACGCCATCGGCGAGGCTGTCGAGGCGACCATCGGAGAAATCGAAGAGCACCGCTTCCAGCACCGGATAGGTGGGCAGCGTGCCCAGCGAGATGGCCACTCCGTTCAAATACGAGGCGAAACCACCCAATGTCAGCGCGTAGGCGATTTCCGCGTCGGTGTCGCCTGGCGCGGGCGCGATCGGATTGGCCGGCTGCACGCCAACCGGATCGAAACCCAGTGCCGTGGTGGCCTGCGTTCGTGATGCGTCGAACAGGCTGAGGAAGTTCTCCCCTGCGGCCTCGTTCACCGCACGCTGGTAGACCATCTGCGAGAACGGGGTGATCGCCAGCGTGTTCTGACCGGCGGGCAGCAGGGCGCGCAGTCCTTCCTGCGCGCCGAGCGTGATCTGCCGGCGTGCGCCCGGATCCGGTTCCGGGTCGCCCTCGTCAACATAGGAGCCGCCGCCGGAAATCACCAGGAGCGCGCCAGCGGACGGGCGCTCCGTGAGCGTGAACTCACCGTTGGCGTCGGTGGTCGTGGTCGCCAGCGGTTCGCCGACCGGCAAGCCGGCGTCGTCGATCGAGTAGACCTCGATGCTGGCACCGGCCAGCGGTCCCTTGGACGCCGTGCCCTGGACGGCGGACGGCGTGCCGGTCGAGCCACCCCCACAGGCTGCCAGCGCCGTCGCGCTGAGCAGTGCGAGCGGAAGCAGCCGTGCGCGGGGGCTCAAGTCAATCATGGTGAAGGGTCTCCGAAGACCGCTGCGCCAGTCACAGCGTCCGTGCCATTGGTCAGGTTGTAGATCAGGCCGGCGCCATCGGGCAGATCGTCGCCGTCGGCGTCACCGGAGAAGAAGCCGGCGAACAGTCCGCTGTTTCCTTCGGTGTCGCCGTCAACGGATACCGTGTCGTAGGTGCCGCTGAACAGATTGGAACTGTCGATGATCGAACCCGATCCGGAGGCGTTCCAGATCGATTCGTTGATCGCCAGGTTGACGACGCTGTCGACGGTTTGCTGAGTGAAATTCGCCGTGAGCGAGGCCGAGCCCAGCACGCCGACATTGCCGTTGGCGTCGGTGGGATTGGTGTTGCCGACCAGGGTGTAGCTTGCGGTGCCCGTGATCGGAATCGCGGGTGGCTGATCAGCCGCGGGCCCGGTGAGGTAGTGCAGGCTCTGACTGGTCAGATCCAGTGCTTCCTGGCCGGTACCGTCGATGGTCAACTGCGCCACACCGTCGGTCCAGCGTCCCCAGCGGATGCCGGTGTCCGGGTCGAAGCCCAAATCCGCCGCGCTGGCGGAGCCGATTGCATAGAACGCCGCGCCATCCGGGTGGCCGGCAGTGTACTCCGTCAGTTCGCCATTCTCGCCGTACTGCGCGACGGTGGTGTTGGCGGTGCTGGCGAAGCCGGTGGTTTGCCGATACGGCCCCGTGCCCATCGCGACCGAGGTCACCGGGTCCGGATCGGGCGGGGGTTCCTGGCCGTTGCCACCCAGGTCGGACGGGTCGTCCGTGGACCGGACTTCCACGGGGCGCCGGTCATCGGACCCCGGGCCCGGGCCGTCACCGTCACGACGTCCGCGTGGCGGCGGGGGCAGCGGAGGCGTGCCGTCCGGTGCGAACTGGGGTGGTGGTTCTTCCAGGCCCGTCACCGACCCGTCGCTGCCGATTCGGCCGAACGAGAATGACTGGCCCCGGCCGAAGCTCCAGGTCTGGGTGCCATCAGGGGTCTGGACAACAATGTCGACGATGCCGTCCCAGACCGCGAGCAGCATTTCATCGCCCACCATCTCGGTTTCATAGTGCGTGCCGCGGATGCCGATGGTCGCGACCGGCGTCTTGATCTGGTACGTCTCCTTGTCGGATTTGCCGATCAGGCCGGTAATGGTGCGGAACCCGCCCTTGATCAGGCTCATGAACGCGCGGCCGGAGCGCCGGGTTCTGACGAGCGACGCCGGTTCTTCCGCGGTCTCGGTGTCCGTCGATGCGGGAGCGGTTGGCGTTTCAGCCGGTTCCGCCTCGGGGATCTGGTAGTCGGTGAGTTCGTAGCGGGTATCCGGCTTCAGCGTGAGCATGGCGCCATCGTCCAGACGGACATGCATGCGGCCGGACAGGCCGGTGACCAGGGTGTCGCCGGATTCCAGCTCCAGCCCCCGCTGTGCCGCGAGCGCGGTCTCGCCGCGTTCCACGGAAGCGCCACCCAGAACGAACAGGACCTTGCCCACCGCGGCGAAGCCCGGTGTGGCAAGACAGAAGAGGGCCGCCGCTGCCAGCCCCCGCGCAGTTGTGGATCGGAGCATGGACCTTCCCCGTTTCTAGAATCCGCGCGACGCAGTAAACCCGACCACGAACCGGTCGTACTTGAACAGCGTCACAGTTGAATCGTTATCGATGTATCGGGCGTTGGGCGTGAAGACCCAGTCGTATGGCAGCAGGTCGGTCCAGACGGCGCTGGCGTCAATCGAGAACTGATCGTCCTCACGCGTCATGCCGAAGAACGGATCCGGATAGTCCGCGTTAAGCAGTCCCAGCGATGTCTGGACCTGAATGTTCGTGTCCGCCTGCCAGGTCAGGCTGCCGCGAATCGCCGTCAGATCGCGCGAGTAGTCGGATCCCGACTGTCGGGCGTCGTCCTCGCCGACGGAGACCGCAAAGCCCAGCGCTACGGTCGGCATCGGCTGCCACCGCACCGCCGCGCTGGTCGACAGCTGGTCGACGTCCCGATTGTCGATGGCGTCGTTGAAACGCAGCGTGCCGCTGCGCAGCTGTCCGGTCAGCAGGACCGTTCCGAACGAGTAGCCACCGAGCAGCGACGATGCCGCTCCCCGATTGTTGTAGCCACCGTCGATCAGGCCGTAGTGGTATTCGTTGTTCAGCGCCACGAAGACACGTTGCCAGCGCTTGGAGATGCCGAAGTCGGCGCGACCCAGTGTGCTGTCGACAAAATCGGCATCGGGGTAGTGGCTGTGATCCGCGGAGACGCCCCCGTAGAACTCGACCTCGTTCCCGAGCGGGATGGCGGTGCGGATGCCCGCGCCGACGCCGAGAAACAGCGAATCCGTTTCCTGGTTCTGCGGGTCGAGCTCGAAGCCGAGGAAGCGATTGTCACTGGTTGACGCATTGACGTTGCTGTCAAAGCCGCTTCTCGCCCGGACCACGGCGCGCCAGAGCTTGCTCGCCGCGCGTTCGCGCTGGCTCATCGCCGCGCGCGATCGCGCGATGACGTCGGCGACCTCCTGCGGAGGATTCAGGGATTCGACATAGTCGAATTCCGCGTTCGCGCGCTCGAAGTTGCGCAGCGCCATATGACTCAGGCCCAGTTCCAGTCGCGCGCCGGCGAAGTCGGGCTGCAGATAGACCACCCGCTGCAAGGCGAACACCGCGTGGTTGTACTCGCCCGCGTCCAGCGCGGTAGAACCAAGCAGGTAGTCGAAGTCGGGGTCGCCGCCGAGGGAGCCGGCCAGGGGCAGCAGCAATTCCAGCGCCTGCTGAGGGTTGCCGGATTCACGCAACGCCCGGGCCTGGGCCAGCGTCTGCTGCTCGGAGGCGTTGGCGGAGGACGACCGGATCACCACCGTGGGCGCCTTGGGGGTGGCTGTCGGGGTGGGCGTGGTCGCCGCGGGTGCCGTCGGCGTCGGGCTTTCGCTCGTGGTCACGCTCGGCGTGGGTGTTGTCGCCGCGGCGACCGTGGTCGGTGCCGCGACCGGAGTCGCCGCCACCTGGCCAGGCGCGGGAGAGCGCTGCGATGCAGGCAGGTTCTGGCGCTCGGCCAGGGTGCGCGCATCCTTCTGGGTCGGCAGCATCAGCGAGACATCCGCCTTGAGCTGCTTCGAGTTTCCGATGAACGCTTCAGGGTTGGCGACGTGCAGGGCCTCGATGATCTCGAACAGCGTCATCGACGGATACTGGGGCTTGAGCTCGCTGGCCACGCCCCACAGCGTTTGACCGGACTTGATCGGGCCGTAGACCTGAGGTCCCTGCGCACCAACCGTTGAACCGTATGCAACCGTACTGGCGCCCAGGACGACCGCCCAAGCCTTTCGAAAACGAATCCGCACCCGTCACCCCTAAGAAGTCCCCTGGCGAGGGTCATGTTTATAGACGTGCGACGGGGTGGTTGCAAACAACCTGTACGGAAAAGGGTGCGGTAGTTCGCGGTGTATTTGCTACAATTTCGATCTACGTCCGTAGTGCGCAGGAATCCCTCGTTGCAATCGTTCGATCTTGCCCAGCCCGGGGTGTCCCCGTGCTAAGGCCGGCCGTACTCGGCCTGGCGACCGGAGACATCTTCCGGGGTGTTGCCATCGGAGCCTCTGGCTCGACCGTTGGCGAAGTCGTCTTCAATACCGCGATGACCGGGTATCAGGAGATTTGCTCCGATCCGTCCTATCGCGAGCAGATGGTGACCTTGACCTACCCGCATGTCGGTAACGTCGGGACCAATGACGAAGATCAGGAATCCGGTGGCGCGCAAGTCGCCGGCCTGATCATTCGCGAACGGCCCCGCACGCCGAGCAACTGGCGGTCCGGCGAATCATTGCCCGCGTATCTGGAGCGGCTCGGTGTGGTCGGGATCGCCGAAATCGATACCCGCCGCCTGACCCGCATTCTCAGAGACCAGGGTGCCCAGAGCGGCTGCATCGTCACCGACACCGACGACGCCGAACTGGCCGTCGCGCGGGCCCGCGAATTTCCGGGTCTGTCGGGTCTGGATCTCGCCCGTACCGTGTCGACGTCGCAGCAGTACGCCTGGAGCGAGCCGAGCTGGGGGCAGGCGGCGCCGAATGCCGATTTCCACGTCGTGGTCATGGACTACGGCGTCAAGCGCAACATCCTCCGGCGTCTGGTGGATGTGGGCT
>NZ_CAXFCL010000212.1:0-10399 GCF_964000955.1 uncultured Abyssibacter sp. | reverse complement strand
TGCAGCAGCGCGGCGACCACCGAGGAGTCCACACCACCGGACAAACCCAGCAGGACCTTGCCGGCACCGACCTGTTCGCGAACCCGAACCGTCAGCGATTCGATGATGTTGCCGGGCTGCCAGGCGTTGCCGCAGCCACAGATGTCATGGACGAATCGACCGAGAATCCGCGCGCCCTGCACGGTGTGGGTCACTTCCGGATGGAATTGCAGGCCGTAGAAGCTGCGACCATCGTCGGCAATGCCGGCCACCGGCGCCGATTCCGTGCCGGCGACGACGGAGAAGCCGCTCGGCGGCGCCTCGACACGGTCGCCATGGGACATCCACACATCCAGCTGGGCGACCCCGTCGTTGGAGATCGCGTCCTCGATGTCATCCAGCAGGCGGCAGGCGCCGGTGCGGGCAACGCGCGCGTAACCGAACTCGCGCTTGTTGGACGGCACGACCCGGCCACCCAGCTCGGCGGCCATGGTCTGCATGCCATAGCAGATGCCGAGAATGGGCACGCCCATGTCATAGACCTCGGCGTCCGCCCTGGGGCCGTCGGCCACCGACGCCGTTTCCGGACCACCGGAAAAGATGATGCCCTTGGGCGAGAACCCGCGAATCTTCTCGGCGGTCCAGTCCCAGGGGTGAATCTCGCTGTAAACGCCCAGCTCGCGGACCCGGCGGGCGATCAGCTGAGTGTATTGCGATCCGAAATCCAGGATGAGGATCTTGTCGTCACTGGGCTGCATGCTGTTCTCGGTCGAGCGGTGATCGTTCGGGCCGGCGTCAGCCGTCCACGCGGTAGTTCGGGGCTTCCTTGACGATGGAAACGTCATGGACATGCGATTCACGCACGCCCGCTCCGGTGATACGCACAAAGCTCGCCCGGGTGCGCAATTCATCAACACTGCCGCATCCGGTGTAGCCCATGGCCGCGCGCACGCCGCCGATCAGCTGATGGACGATGGCGGACATTGACCCCTTGTACGGCACGCGACCCTCGATGCCCTCCGGCACGAGCTTTTCCAGCTCCTGGGTGGCGTCCTGGAAGTAGCGGTCCTTGGAGCCCTGCCCCATCGCGCCCAGCGAACCCATGCCGCGATAGGACTTGTAGGAGCGACCCTGGTACAGCTCGACTTCGCCCGGGGCTTCCTCGGTGCCGGCCAGCATGCCGCCGACCATGACGCAGTACGCGCCGGCCGCGAGCGCCTTGGCCATGTCGCCCGAGTAGCGGATGCCGCCATCGGCGATCAGCGGTACACCCTTGTTGCGCAGGGCCTCGGCAACATTGGCCACCGCGGTGATCTGCGGCACTCCGACACCGGCGACGATGCGCGTGGTGCAGATCGAACCGGGGCCAATGCCGACCTTGACCGCATCGGCGCCCGCGTCGACCAGTGCCAGCGCGCCATCGCCCGTGGCGATGTTGCCGCCGACGACCTGCAACTCCGGATAATGCGTCTTGACCCAGCGAACGCGATCCAGCACCCCCTGGGAATGCCCGTGCGCGGTGTCGACCACGACCAGATCCACGCCGGCCTCGGCCAGCGCGGCGACGCGTTCCTCGGTATCGGCGCCCGTGCCCACCGCGGCGCCGACGCGCAGGCGCTCGTGGCTGTCCTTGCAGGCGTTGGGAAAGTCGGTGGACTTCTGGATGTCCTTGACCGTGATCATGCCGCGCAGCTCGAAGGCATCGTTGGTCACCAGCACCTTTTCGATGCGGTGCTTGTGCAGCAAATCCATGACTTCCTGCTTGCTGGCGTTTTCGCGCACGGTGACAAGACGCTCCTTGGGCGTCATCACGCTGGTGACCGGCGCGTCGTAATGCGTTTCGAACCGCAGGTCGCGGCTGGTGACGATCCCGACGAGTTCGGTGCCGTCGACCACGGGCACGCCGGAGATGCTGTGCTTGCGCGTCAGGTCCAGCACCTGCTGAATCGTCGTCGAGGGCGACACGGTGATCGGGTCATTGATGACCCCGGACTCGAATTTCTTGACCCTGCGAACCTCGCGCGCCTGAAGCGCCGGCGACAGGTTCTTGTGGATGATGCCCAGGCCGCCTTCCTGCGCCAGGCTGATGGCCAGCCGGGCCTCGGTCACCGTGTCCATCGCCGCCGACAGCAGCGGGATGTTCAGACGAATCTCGCGCGTCAGCGGTGTCGTCAGATCGACCTCGCGCGGCAGGATGTTCGAGAAGGCCGGCGTCAGCAGGACGTCGTCGAAAGTGAGTGCCTCTTCACTCAGGCGCATGGCGAACTTCGGGTCGGAAGGGGCGCGTAGTATACGCCGCTGCGCAACCCCCTGAATGCCGAATCGCATGGACTCACACGACCAACGCGCCATCTTCACCGTCAGCCAGCTCAACCGCGAGGTTGGATTGCTGCTGCAACAGGGTTTCGGGCGCATCTGGGTTCAGGGCGAGGTGTCCAATTTGTCGATTCCGCGCTCCGGCCACTGGTACCTGAGCCTCAAGGACGCCGGCGCCCAGTTGCGCTGCGCGATGTTCCGCAACGCCAACCGGCTGCTGGGTTCCCCTCCGCGCGATGGCGACGAGGTTCTGGTGCGGGGACGGCTCGGTCTCTACGAGGCTCGCGGCGATTTCCAGCTCATCATCGAGCACATGGAGCCCGCGGGCGAAGGCGCGCTGCGTCTGCAGTTCGAGGCGCTCAAGCGCAAGCTGGCCGCCGAGGGGCTGTTCGACGCCGAGCGCAGGCGGCCGATTCCCGCCGAACCGCGCTGCCTGGGCATCGTCACCTCGGCAACCGGCGCCGCGCTGCGGGATATCCGCGCCGTGCTGTCGCGTCGCTGCCCCCTGATGGATGTGGTCGTTTACCCGACCCTGGTCCAGGGCGAGCGCGCCGCCGCCGGCATCGAGGACGCCATCGCCAGAGCCAACCTGCATGGCGTGGCCGACGTGCTGATCGTCAGCCGCGGCGGCGGATCGCTGGAGGACCTGTGGCCGTTCAACGAGGAACGCGTGGCCCGCGCCATTGTCGGCTCGCATATCCCGGTGATCAGCGGTGTCGGTCACGAGGTGGACACGACCATCGCCGACCTAGTGGCCGATCTGCGCGCGCCGACGCCATCGGCCGCGGCCGAACTCGCCGTGCCCGACCTGCGTGATCGCATGGCGGTTCTGAGGACGCTGTCCTCTCGGAGCAGGCGGGCGCTGCGCGCACTGCTGCAGGGCAGGCACCGGGAACTCGATGCCCTGCACCATCGCGTGACGCTGGCGCATCCGGGCCGACATCTGGAGCAGCGTGCCCAGCGCGTGGACGAACTGGCCGAACGGCTTCGGCGGCTCGCGCAGGGCCGGCTGGAGACCGGTTCACGGCATGTCGACGCCCTGCACGCCCGACTTCAGGGCCAGCACCCGCGGCAAGCTCTGCAACGCGCGTCGGTTTCGCTGGATCAGTGGAATGCGACGCTGACACGCGCGGCGAACCGAACCATGGACCGGCACCGCAACCGGATTGGCTCCCTGGGCCGCGAACTGGACGCGGTAAGCCCGCTGGCGGTGCTGAATCGCGGATTCGCCGTCGCGACCGATACGGATCAACGCGTGGTGCGCTCGATCGAGCAGGTCGCGACCGGCGACACGCTGCGCATCCGTCTGGCGGACGGCACCCTCGACACTCGCGTGGAGGATCGCTCGCCGCAGGGCGAACAGGACTAGACCGCGGAGATGCCTAGCTGCAGAGCGCGCGCAACTGGGCGAGGCTGTAGCTGGCCTCGGCGTCGTCGCTGCGAATCACGAACTGACCGTTTTCCACGCTGGCGGTGACATCGGCTCCACCCCCCAGCGTGATGCGCAGCGCGCCGGCTGTCGGGGCACCGCTGGCGTTGAAGCGAATCGGCGTGGTCGTGTCGAAGGCGGCTTCACCATTGGCGCAACCACTGACCAGATCACCGGCATTGGTGCTGAATGCGCCATCGATGGACAACGCGTAGCCCTCGGCGTCCTCGGTCTCGACGAACGTCACCTGATCGTAGTCGTAGCGCAGTTCCGGCAGACCGGCGGCCCGATCCCGCGACGTGACCGTGCCATCCAGCAGCGAGCGATAAGTCGTGCTTCCGGCTCCGGTGGTCACGGAGTGGCGGTCCGTCAGCAATGTGGTGGATCGCAGATCCACGCCGTTGCTGTCCTCGCTGATCGCGACCAGCGGTTCGCCGCCCTCGCCATACTGATCCAGGAAATAACTGGCGTCGTCGCTGCACTCAAAACCGTCGTGACAACCCGTCTCGACGGAGCGCTCCACGCCATCAAGCGTCGTAATCAGGACATAGCTGCCCGAGGTGTACTGTGTCGCGCAGCTGTCGTACTCGGTGCGGCCGGTCATCTCATCCACGGTCACGCTGCCGCTGTCACAGGCTGTCGTCACCGCGGCCTTGCCCTGCGACATCGACACCCCGCCACCGAAACCCAGGGATTTACGCGCGGCGTCGTCACCGCCACCCAGCAGCGTGGTCGTCAGGGCGACGAACCCGGCGCCGGCCGCCAGAGCATCTTCGGTCGTTGCCGTCGTCTGATCATCGCCACCGCAGGCCGACAGGCCGCAGGCTACCAAGATCGCCATTGTCGTTCGGGACGCTGAAACAACCGCTCGCATGGCACCCCCCACTCACCACAAATCTGATTGCAGTGCAGCATATCACTGCCGATCGGTCCTCGTATGACGCCGCGGACACAAAAAAAGGCGCGCTGGCCCGAAGGCCAGCGCGCCTGACTCGAGGTGTCAGCGATTATTCGCCGAATTCTTCCTCGACATCTTCTTCCGCTTCATCGAACTGGTCTTCAGCTTCGTCGGAAGCATCCGAGTCTTCTTCACCCATGTTGTCTCCGAGTGAAGCGATGAAGTTCGAGAATTCACCGTCGCTCAGCGTGGCGTCGCCATTGGAGTCGACCGACGCGAAGCGATCGCGCAGCGGCGTGCCCTCGGTTTCCAGCTGAGACAGCACGCCGTTGCTGTTTTCGTCCATTTCCGAAAACGCCTCGTCCGGGGATTCGGTCATGTCCTGAAAGCTGACACCCGTGCTGACGGACATCGAACTGCTTCGATCCGCATTCGGACCGGAATACTCGCCTTCACGGCTGTACTCAGTGGAGATGCCCTCACGTGACGCATCGCCCGAGAGGCTGGTGCTGCCCTCGTAGCTCCGGTTTTCCGTTTCCACGGACGTTTCCGTGTCCAGCGAACCGTCAGCGGCGAGCGCGGCGGTGCTGACCATCAGGGCGGAGCTGATCAAAGCAATCTGCGTTTTCATGGTGTGTTCTCCAATTCAAGTTGGTCGCAGCCTTTCGACTGACAACCCAAACGTCGCAGGGGATGTGCCAACTATTTTTCTCTTTATTTCAATAACTTAGACACACCCACCTGTCACCCTGAGGAAACACCCGCTTCCCATCATGGGTTATGCGCAACGGCTTATTCCCATTTATTTCAATGACTTACCTTTGTTGCTTGTCAGGGACGGTTTTTTCGACAGAGTCGCGGATTGGTGAAATGCCGCCGGAATGGGACGTCAAACCCACTGGGGCTGCCCCCCGATAGTAAATCCGACCCTACCCACCCGGACCGATGGTTCTTGCCACTAGGGTGTCATCCACCGATCCCAGAACCCGACCAGAACCATGCAGGATTTCACGACGACCATGCGGTTGATGACCTTGGCCAGCGCGGCCGTTCTGCTGTCAGCCTGCGGCACGAGCGCGGACGTTGCCGGCGGCGATCAGCCATCCCCGCCAACGGCCAAGGAACAGACGATCTACTCCGTCGCCAAGGGCTGCTACGTTCTGCACGCCGATACCGGGTTCGTCGCTCTCAATGACAGCGGCACCGATTTCAACGTCAACCCGGATCCCGCGGCCGCGACGCCGCTGCGGTTCGAGCCGACGGCACTGGGGTCTTACCTGCTGATGTCGTCCTACTCGCGTGCGCCGGGCGAACGCGGCACCAAGACGCTGCTCGGCATCACCGATCCGGCCGGCCAGCTGCTGGACGGCCTGGGCAATTTCGTGGGCCAGGTGGGCGAACTGGTCAGCGGTGTCGGTGACATCACCGATATCCTGCTGGACATCCTCGACCCCGGCAGCGGCCCGATCCGCGACGTCGGCGAGACCGTCGGAGACATCGGTGACGTGGTGGGCGGGATCGACGTCAACCCGCAACTGGCGGTCGTCAACGGCGCAAACGATCTGGCGGTCTGGAATCTGTTGCCCGCCGGTGAAGGCAGTTTCAGCTTCAGCAACGCGATCACGGGCCATCGGCTGGCGGCCTTGGATTCTCTGCTGGGCCTGACCAAGGCCACGGACGCGGGCATGGAGACGGCGTTTACGCTGGAGCCCGCGACCGGCTGCGACACCTACCCCGAGGCCGAGCTGAACGCGACACTGCTTGATGACGCGGGGCCGGCTTTCTACATGCGCGATGTTCCCCTGTTCAGCAACAGCGCGGCTGCGAGCCGCCTGGATGACGACGACCTCTTCGGATTCGTCGACGCCCACTCGCATATCACCGCCTACGAATTCATCGGCGGGCAGGTCAACTACGGCGACCCCTTCCACAAGTTCGGTGTCGATCATGCGCTGGGCAACTGCGCCATCAACCACGGCCCCGCCGGCGCGCTGGGTCTGGTCGAGACGGTCACCTCAGGCGCGAGCCCGGTGCATCAGACACGGGGATGGCCGGACTATCCCTACTGGCCGAAGCACAACTCGCTGCAGCATCACCAGAGCTACTACAAGTGGATCGAGCGCGCCTACATGGGCGGACTGCGCATTCTGGTGAACCACTTCACCGGCAGCGAGGTGCTCTGCCAGGTGAACCCGCAGAAGCAGAACGCCTGCGACTTCGAGGAAAACTGGCGTCTGCAGTATCAGCGCATCCACGAGATGCAGGATTACATCGACGCCCAGAACGGCGGTCCCGGCGAGGGATGGTTCCGCATCGTCGATAACCCGGCGGACGCCCGGGCCGTGGTCGAGGACGGCAAGATGGCCGTGGTGATGGGCATCGAGATCTCCAAGCTGTTCAACTGCGGTGAGTTCCTCGGCATTCCCGAATGCACCCGCGAGGAACTGGTCGAGCGCCTGGATGCCGCCTACGACATGGGTGTGCGCCACATCTTCCCGATCCACAAGTTCGACAACGCCTTTGGCGGGGTGGTCCCCGACGAGGCGCTGGGCATCGGCACGATTCTCTACGTCGGCAACCTGGTGGAAACCGGCACGCCGCTGCTCTATGAGGAGTGCCCCGCCACGTTCCAGGACCCCTCGATCGATTCGCCGGACGCGGTCAACCCGCTGGGCCTGATCGATCAGCTGCTGTTGCAGCTGGAGTACATCAACGGCCAGCTGAGCCAGGCGCTCCCCATCCCGCCTCTGGTGCCGCAAACCGAACACGGCCTCTGCAACCTGCAAGGCATCACCGAGCTCGGGCAGTTCCTGGTCGAGGAACTGATGCGCCGGAACATGGTGATCGAACTCGATCACAGCTCCCGTGCGGTCATCGACCGCATCCTCGAACTGGCCGAGATCAACGACTACCCGGGCGTGACCAGCAGTCACGACTGGCTCTACTCGGAGGAACTGCTGGACCGCGTCGTCGCCGACGGCGGCACGATCAGCCGGTTCGCCAGTTCGCGCAGCACCTGGGTGGACAGGTTGTTGCGGGCGGGCGAGCGGCCGGCCACGCTGCGGGTTGGCGGCATCGTGCCGACGGGCATGGCCAGCGATGTCAACGGCATCGCCTCACTGCCCGGCAACAGCGCGCCGCCTGAAACACCGCTGTACCCGTTCGTTTCGGTGGATGGCCGGGTCGAGTTCGACAAGCAGGTCACCGGCGACCACGAATTCGGCCTGTACGACGGCCGCGGCATCGCCCACTACGGGCTTTATCCGGACCAGATCGCCGACATGCAGCGCTTTACCGAGGACCGCAGCCGGCAGGAGGTCGACGACGCACTGCGGGCGCTGTTCTCCTCGGCCGAAGGCTATCTGCGGATGTGGGAGGCCACGGACGCCTGGCGACGCTAGACGCGTCGCGCCCGGGCGCTACTTGTTCTTGCCGAACCGCTTGATCTGCCGCTTGCGCTTGCGCTCCTGTCGGGGCGTCAGTGTATTGCGGCGACCCTCGTAGGGGTTGTCCCCGCTCTTGAGGATGATCTCGACGGGCGTCGCATACAGATCGAAGGCCTCGCGGAACCGGTTGGCGAGGTACCGCTTGTAGTCCGTGCTGACGCGAGCCGTCTGGTTGCCATGGATCACGATCTTTGGCGGCCGGCGCCCGCCCTGGTGAGCGTATCGAAGCTTGATCCGTCGGCCGTGCACCGCCGGCGGCTGGTGCGCTCGCACCGCGTCCTCCAGCACCTGTGTCAGCGCTGACGTGGTCAGATCGGCATTCGCGGAGTCCGATGCGCGGACCACCGAGCGCATCAACTCGCCCAGCCCCGAGCCGCGCAATGCGGAAATCGGATGCACCGGCGCGAAATCCAGATATGGCAGCTTGTAGTCCAGGTCCTCGCGGATCTGACGCCGGACCTCGTCCGCAAGCTTGTCCCACTTGTTGACCGCGACGATGATCGAACGACCCTCGGCGGCCGCCAGGCCCAGCACCCGCGCATCCTGGGCGCCGATGTCCGAACGCGCGTCGACCACGACAATCGCGACATCGCTTTGCTCGATGGCCTGCAGGGTCTTCACCCCGCTGAACTTCTCGGCGATGCCGTCGCGCTTGGAG
Organism: uncultured Abyssibacter sp.; assembly: GCF_964000955.1. Taxonomy (NCBI): domain Bacteria; kingdom Pseudomonadati; phylum Pseudomonadota; class Gammaproteobacteria; order Chromatiales; family Oceanococcaceae; genus Abyssibacter; species uncultured Abyssibacter sp. Next base: position 1,673 of record NZ_CAXFCL010000212.1, on the reverse strand, counting down.
CGGCGCCGCAGCCCCGCCGTGTCCACGAGACGGAACGAGCGCCCCTGCCAGTCGAACCCGACCTCGACGCTGTCCCGCGTCGCGCCCGGCGCATCCGCGGCGACCACGCGTTCCTCGCCCAGCAGCCGGTTGACCAGCGTGGACTTGCCGACGTTGGGCCGACCGATCACGCAGATGCGCGGCACCCCGGGGTCGCGCGGCGGCGGCTCACCCTGCGCGTCCGCCGGCAGATGCTCGGCCAGCAACTCGCCCAGGGACGCCAGCCCCCGGTTGTGCGCGGCCGCGATTGGCAGCGGTTCGCCCATCCCCAGGGCGTAGAAGTCGGCGTTCGCCTCGACCGCGCTGAGACCCTCTGACTTGTTGACCGCGAGCACGACCGGGCGGTCCTGCCGACGCAGCCGGCGCGCGATCTCCTGGTCAGCCGGATCCAGGCCGGCGCGGGCATCCACCAGAAAGACGACGACATCCGCCTCGTTCAGTGCCGCGGTGGCCTGCGCCTCCGTCATCTCGCGGAAATCCGGGTCCTGGTCCGGCCCGATGCCCCCGGTGTCGACGACGATGAAGCGCAGCCCCTCGAGCCGACCGATGCCGTACTGACGATCCCGGGTCAGCCCGGGAAAGTCGGCGACCAGAGCATCGCGCGTTCCGGTCAGCTGATTGAACAGCGTGGACTTGCCGACGTTGGGCCGACCGATCAGCGCAACAACCGGCAGCGCGCCGGATTCCGCCGGGGTGGCTGATGACATGTCAGTGTCCGTGATGACGGCGGGCTACGGTTCGACCGGCACCACTTCCAGCGCCGCGAGCGTGCCATCGGTGGCGAGCACGTAGAGACGCTCGCCCTCGATGCGAGGCGCGGCGCGGATCGCGTCACGCGACGGCCGGGCGCGGCCGACAATGCGACCATCCGCCGGCGACAACACGTGCAGATACCCTTCGTAGTCGCCGACAATCAGGTTGCCGCGATACCAGACCGGCTGGGTCAGACCCCGATAGCCAAGCGCCGTCTGGTCCCAGACCGCGGCGCCGGTGATCACGTCCAGCGCCCACACGGTGCCGGCAGCGTCGGTGACATAAAGCTGATCGCCGTTCACAGCCATGCCGGAGTAGCTGCGCAGGTTGCGACGCCAGATCTCGCGACCGGTCACGGCCGACAGCACCACCAGTTCACCCCCGTAGCTGGCGGTGAACAGGCGTCCGTCGTCAAGCAGCAGCTGCGCGTCGACATCGACGATGCGCTCCAGCTCCGAACGGCCGGTCGGCTCGCGAATCAGCTGTTCCCAGTCCACCTCGCCGGTGCGGGTGTCCAGCGATACCACGTGGCCGGTATCCAGACCGATGATGGTGTTGGAGCCACGAACCAGCGGATCGGACATGCCGCGCAAGGTCAGCGCCGGAGCGCTGCGGTTGAACTCCCATTCGCGCTCGCCGTTGCCGGCGTCCAGCCCGAACACGCGACCGTCAACCGTCCGCGCGATGACCCGCCCGTTGCCTTCGATCGGCGCGGCCAGCACCTCCGCGTCGACCACGGAGCGCCAGTGCTCTTCACCGGTGACGGCATCCAGCGCGATGACTTCGCCATCCAGTGTTCCGAGCAGGATCTGCCCGTCACCGAGTCCCGGGCCGGCGACAAAACGATAGTCCGTGGACTGGGTCCAGAGCGTGGCGCCCGC
>NZ_CAXFCL010000211.1:0-12060 GCF_964000955.1 uncultured Abyssibacter sp. | reverse complement strand
CTTGTCATCCTCGAAAAAACCTAGCATGGACCGTCCGGGACGAGGCCGGACTGTCCATCCGCTCCTCTGGCCGACCGCTCGAATCGGCCGGTGTTCCCGATCGCGGTTGACGGCGAGCTCGCCTAAACTGGGCGCATGGATATCGAAACCCTTGCGGACAACTTCGAACTGCTCGGTCCCTGGGAAGAGCGTTACCGCTATCTGATCGACCTGGGCCGGCAGCTGGAGCCGATGCCGGAGTCGGAGAAAACCGAGGCCAATCGCGTGCGCGGCTGCATGAGTCAGGTGTGGCTGACCCACGAGGTCAGTGACGACACGCCGCCGAAGCTGCATTTTCGCGGTGATTCGGACGCGCACATCGTCAAGGGGCTGATCGCGCTGCTGTTCATGGCCTATTCCGACAAGACGGCGGAGCAGATCCGTCAGACCGACATCAAGGCGCTGTTCGGGCGCCTGGGGCTGGAGAGCCATTTGTCGATGAACCGCCGCAACGGCTTTTACGCCATGGTCGAGCGCATCCGCGCGCTGGCCGGGCAGCCGGCCGAGGCCTGAGGGTCGGGAGGCGCGCGCCGCGTCTCAGTGATCCAGGCGCCGTGAACGGCGTCCGCCCAGCGGCAGTTCGTGCAGCCAGATGCCCGGCGCGGACGGGCCGGAGAGCCGGATCAGCGCCTTGGCCACGTCCTCCACCGAAATGGCGCGATAGCGCGTCGGCAGCACAGGATTGACGAGCGGTGCGATGCGCTGGCCCAGCGCTTCCGCCGGTCGGTGTTCCTCGCGGTCGCCGAGCAGCAGGGATGGGCGGACGATGTGCACGGTGTCGAGCCGGATCCGGCTCAGGCCGATCTCCATCTCGCCCTTGACGCGGCTGTAGAAGCTCATCGAGCGACGGCTTGCGCCGACGGCCGAGAGTACGGTGAACACCTCGGCGCCGGCGCGGGATGCACGTTCGGCGCAGTGCAGCACCAGATCCCGATCCACCGCTCGCAGCCCGTCGCGTCCGGACTTCGCCTGTGTGGTGCCCAGGCAGCAGATCACCCGGGTGGCGCGCAGCGCGTCGGTGAGCGCGACCGCGTTGGCGAAATCGATCTGACGGGCGGGGAAGCCTTCCACGGAATCCAGGGGGCGTCGCACGACGGCGTATCCCACGGCGCCCTCGGCGGCGAGCTGGCGGCACACGGCGCGGCCCACGGCGCCCGTGGCACCCAGCACGGCGATGGAACCCGAGTCGACTTCGGACACTGACTGCTCCTCCGGTCTGATCTGGCGCCTGTTGATGCGATGCCGCGCGTCTTCTTCGCGGCGTCGCTGTGGAATCCGAATCGCGTTGACAGGCCCTGGGCAACGCCGGTCACCACGCGCCGGCCTGCCCCGCGACCGGAAACACTAGCACGGGATTTGCATTTCTCCGATTCCGGCGCCCGGCATGGAATTGCCGGCCCAGGCGGTTGATAATCAGCGGTTCTTCAATTGAAGTCAGGGATGGACACCGCCGGGTTCATCCCTGGTCAAGACAGCATCAGAACTGCCGACAAGGAGACAACGCGAATGGAATATCTGGTCACCGGGGCGACGGGGTTCATCGGACGATTTCTGGTCGAGGAGCTGGCCCGTCGCGGCGTGGTCCATGTGCTCGTGCGGGAACAGTCCGCCGACAAGTTCGAGGGTCTCAAGGAACGGCTCGGGGATCTGGGCAAACAGCTTAGGCCCGTCTGGGGTGATATCTCCGACCCTGCCGTCGTGGGCGACGCCAAGACGCGCAAGGCACTGGTTGGCCAGATCGATCACGTGTTCCACCTGGCCGCCGTCTATGACATGAACATGGACGACGAGGTGGCCGATCGCATCAACAACGCCGGCACGCGCAACGTCGTCCAACTGGTCAACGATCTGGCCACGGCGGAGCACACGCCGACGCTGCATCACGTCAGTTCGGTCGCCGTCGCCGGTGGCGAGTTCAGGGGCACGTTCACCGAGTCGATGTTCGATGAGGGGCAGTCGCTCAACCACCCGTATTTCCGGACCAAGTTCCAGTCCGAGGGCATCGTGCGCGACGAGGCGCAGGTGCCGATCCGGATCTACCGGCCCGGCATGGTGCTGGGGCATTCCGAGACCGGCGAGATCGACAAGATCGACGGCCCCTACTATTTCTTCAAGGCGATCCAGCAGATCCGCGACCATGTGCCCAAGTGGATGCCGCTGCTGGGCATCGACGGCGGCAAGATGCCGCTGGCGCCGGTGGATTACGTGGTCGACGCCATGGTGTTCCTGGCGCACAAGGACGGGCTGGACGGGCAGGTGTTCCACCTGGTCGAGACGCCGTCGCCGAGCGTGGCCGACGTGATGTCGGCGTTCTTCAGCGCCGCGCACGGTCCCGAGATGGCGTTCACCTTCGACGCCAACGGCCTGCCCAAGCTGCCTGGCGCGCTCGCCGACCGGGTGGCCAAGCTGCCGGGGCTGGACCTGGCCAAGCGCAGCCTGTCCAGCTCGCTGGGCATTCCGATCTCGGTATTCGGCTACGTGCGCAGCCAGGCGGTGTTCGACGACGCGCAGACCCGGCATGCGCTGGCGGACTCGGGCATCGAATGTCCGCACCTGGCCAGCTATGCGGAAACGCTCTGGCGGTTCTGGGAAACGCACCTGGATACCCATATCAGCGTCAGCAAGTCGTTGCTCAAGCGGGTGCGCGGCAAGACCGTGCTGATCACCGGGGCATCGTCCGGCATCGGGTTCACCACCGCGCGCAAGCTGGGCAAGGCCGGCGCCAAGGTGCTGCTGGTGGCGCGGACCCGGGAAAAGCTGGAGGAAACCCAGGCCGTGATCGAGCGGCTGGGTGGCGAGGCCTGGGTTTATCCCTGCGACCTCAACAATCTGGAGGCGATCGACGACATGGCGGCGCAGGTGCTCGCCGAGCATGGGCAAGTCGACATCCTGATCAACAACGCCGGTCGCTCGATTCGCCGCGGCGTCGCCGAGTCGCTGGACCGCTTCCACGATTTCCAGCGCACCATGCAGCTCAACTACTTCGGCGCGGTGCGTCTGATCCTGGCGCTGCTGCCGTCGATGACCCGGCACGGCAAGGGACAGATCATCAACGTCTCGTCGATCGGCGTGCTGACCAACGTGCCGCGCTTCTCCGCCTATGTTGCCTCCAAGGCGGCGCTGGATGCCTTCGGGCGTTGCCTGTCGGCCGAGGTCAAGCACACCGGTATCGAGATCACGACCATCTACATGCCGCTGGTGCGCACCCCGATGATCGCGCCGACCAAGCTCTACGACTACGTGCCAACCTACACGCCGGATCAGGCCGCCGACCTGCTGGTCAAGGCCATCGTCGAGCGGCCCAAGCGCATCAAGACCGCGCTGGGGCAGGCGGGTGAGCTGTCCTACGCGCTGTGGCCCAAGGTCAACGATTTCGTGCTGTCGCAGGGTTACGCGCTGTTCCCGTCGTCGGCCGCGGCCCGTGGCGACGCACTGGACGAGGACCAGGACCGCCTGACGCCCAAGGGCGTGATCTTCGCCAACCTGTTCCGGGGCGCTCACTGGTAGACATCCGCCGATCAGGGCCCGTGGCCCCGGTCCGGCGTTGCCGGGCCGGGGTTTGTCGTTCATGTGGCGGAAAATTCGGTAGCCTCAGCCCATGAGACTCGGTTGGCGACAGTGGAGCGCGGCATTCGCGGTGGCCTTGCTGCTGCACGTGGGTCTGTTCGCCTTGCAGTGGACGCGTTCCGACCTGCGCCGCGACCGGGCCGTGATCTCGCTGGATCTGCGTTCGCCGGAAAACCTGCCGGAGCCGGTGCCGGTGAGTCTGCCCAGCTCGCTGGCCTTCGCCTGGCAACTCGGTGCCGAGCCGGATGCGACCCGCCCGCTGCCCGAGTCGGTGCCGCGTCCGGCGGCCACCACCCGGTCGAACTTCTCCGCGACGCTGGGGGGGCAGTCGCTGGGTCTGGAGGCGTTGACCGAACCCGCGGTCGTCGCGGCCGCGAGACCGCCGTCACCCTCGCCAGCAACTGTCGCGGCGGCGCCATCCTCCGGACAGCAACCGACGGCCACCACGAGCGCCCGGCCACCGGCTACCGAGTCGTCCAGGGTTGACGGCGGTGTGTCCGCGACCGTGGCGGCTCGTGAACCGGAGCCAGAACCCGAACCAGCGCGGCCCGCACCGCCGCCGCGGGTGGAACCGGGTCCGGCCCCGCCGGATCAGGTGAGGCTGGTCGAGTCCGATCCCGACGAGGAGGAAGAGCAACCGGTTGCCGACGCGGTCAGCCCGGTGGCGCCCGTGCCGGAACCCGAGCCCGAACCAGCTCCGTCGCTGGCGCTGGCCGATGCGCCGGTTGAACAGGAGGACCGGCAGGACGAACCCGAACCGGTGGCCGAGCCCGTGCCCTCGCCGGAGCCGGCTGCCTCGGAACCCGCGCGCGAGGAGCCGGCGCCACCGACGCCGGAGCCTGGTCCGGTCGAACCGGTTGACCAACCGCGGGACGAACCACCGGATGTCGATCTGGCGATCACCCAGGCCCTGTCCGAGACGCCCAGCGTGAGTACGCGCGAGGCGTTTCCGCCACCCGAGACGCGGCAGCCGCCCGTGCCGCGGCCCCTGCCGCCAGTCCCGCGCCGTGACCCCGCGGCCGACATCGACCGCGCGCTGACGGAGACACTGGATCGGCTGGCCGTCGCGCCGGCATCGCGATCGACGCCGCCGGCGGAGTACCGGCTGCCCGCCCCGGAGTTCCAGCCCGATCCCGCGGACCGACCATCGTCACCTCGGGCGCCCAATCGAAACGCGGAGATTTCGCGCGCATTGTCGGGTGTGGAATCACAGTTCGGTCAGGATCAGAGCGCACCGACGCCTCCGCCGTCGCCACCCCGAGCATCGACCACGGATCGCGGGCAATCCGCGCCCGCGACGACCGCGCGGGCGGCCCCGTCACAGCAAGCCCCGAGCGTGCGTTCGCAACTGCCGCGCGCGACCGTCGGCCGGCCGGCGGATCCGCGGTACGACCCCACGGGTCGGCCCGGCGCCTATTCCGTCAACGCGGATGATTTCTTCTCACGGGTCGCCGAACACATCTTCGACGTGAATGACCGCCTCGTCGGTCGCCTGCCCGAGAACGCCCGGCGGCTGGTGCTGGATGTGCGCTTCACCATCGACCGCGCCGGGCGGGTGATGCGCGTCGAGCTGATCAGCAGTTCTGGTGACGCCCGTCTGGATCAGGCGGCCAGGGAGGTCATCTGGCGTGCATCCCCGATGCCGCAGATGGCGCGGGACATGGCCAGCGAGACGCTGGAGCTGACGTTTCCGGTGATTGTGGCGCGCTGACCATCCGGCGGATTCACCGTGCGTTGACGCAGGCCGACATAGGGTCGGACGCGTCATCGATCGGGAGCCCCGAATGAAGGTCGATCATCGAATTCGCAGGATGGTGTTTTCGGACGTGCTGATGCAGAGCGGTGCAGGCCCGTCCACGCCCATTGCCTACGCCAGTCTGACCACGCAGTGGGAGGCGGCCGGGCTGCGGAAGATGGATTTGCAGCTGTCCATCGAGGACCTCAGCGCCGCGGGCCTGATCCGGGTGGACTATGCACAGGGGGAGGGTGACTGGCTCGTGGTGCTGACGCCCTTGGGTGCGCGGCACTTCCGGCGACGGTCGGCCTGGTCATGGACAGGGTTGCGCAGTCGTCTGAGCATTCGGCGTGCGCGGCTCAGGGCCCGTCGTCGGCGGGCCCTGCTGCGCCGGTCGGGCGACGATCAGCTGGAGCGGCGTCACGCGTACTGACGCGAACGGCGGGGCATGCTCAGCCGCCCGCCTGCTGCTCCCCGACCCAGTTCCGCACGCGGGCCTCCAGCAGATCCAGCGGCATTGCTCCGGCGCCCAGCACGGTGTCGTGGAAGGCGCGGATGTCGAAGGCCTCGCCCAGCGCGGCCTCGGCTTCGTCACGCAGTGCCTGAATGCGCAGCTGACCGATCTTGTAGGCCAGCGCCTGACCGGGCCAGACGATGTAGCGGTCCACCTCGACGATGATGTCGTGTTCGGTCTTGCCGGCATTGTCCATGAAGAACTCGATCGCCTGTTCGCGCGACCAGCCGAGGGCGTGCATGCCGGTGTCCACGACCAGACGCACGGCGCGCCACATCTCGTAGGTCAGTGCACCGAACTTCGAATACGGATCCGCGTAGAAGCCCATGTCCTCGCCCAGGCTTTCGGCGTAGAGGCCCCAGCCCTCGACAAAGGCCGTGTAGCCCCAGCCGTAGCGGCGGTACCAGGGCAGCTCGCCCAGTTCCTGCTGGATGGCGATTTGCAGGTGATGGCCCGGAACCGCCTCGTGCAGCGTCAGCGCCTCCATCTCCCAGCTCGGTCGGGTGTCCAGCGCGTAGGTGTTGGCGAAGAAGTTGCCGGGGCGGCCGCCTTCCAGCGATCCCGGCTGGTAGTAGGCGGTGGTCTGCGATTTTTCCGCGTAGGCCGGCACCGGCACCACCCCGTAGGGCGTGCGCGGCAGGTGGCCGAACAGCTTGACCAACTCGGGGTCGGCGCGCTTGGCGATGTCGCGATAAGCCCGCAGCAGCGCGTCCGGCGAGTCGAAGTAGAACTGCGGATCGCTGCGCAGAAACTCGAAGAAGGACGCGAGATCACCGTCATGCCCCGCCTCCCGAGCAACCGCGATCATGGCCTTGCGGATGCGGCGCACCTCGGACAGGCCGATCTCGTGAATCTGGCGCGGTGTCAGATCCGTGGTTGTCCGTGCCTTGACGTTGTAGGCGTACCAGGCTTCGCCGTCGGGCAGTGAAGACATCGCGATGTCTTCTCGCGTGCGCGGCAGGTAGACCTCGGTGAAGAACTCGTGCAGCCGCAGGAAAGCCGGGCGGATTTCCCCGGAATAAAGGGCCTCGGCACGCTGCGTCAGCAGCGCCTGCTGGTTCGCGGCGATACCCTCGGGCATGCGCTGAAACGGCGCCATCAACGGGCTGTCGGCCGGCCTCTCGGGAATCTGGTTGAGGATTTGCTGCGGCACTTCGCGCAACGTGACCTTGGGTGGCGTCGCGCCGACCTCCAGGCCGCGTTGCAGCCAGATCAGCGTGTTGCTGATCAGCGTCTCGACTCCCTCCAGGCGCGCCAGGATGTTGCGGTAGTCCGCCACGTTGCGCGTGGGCATCAGCGCCAAGAACTGGGCGAGGTCCTGGTGGATGCCGGAGAGCTGGCTGATGGGCATCTCGTCGGAGAAGAACCGCTGGCCTTCGACATCCTGTCGCAGCGAGGCGAGGAACAGGTCGTAGTTGAACCGGTCCGCGTCCGACAACCCGTCCCGGTCGATACCTTCGATGATCGACAGCGCCCGCCGTGAGTCCGCCTCGCGGCGACGCTCCGCCAGTCGGGAGTTGTCAGTCCAGCGGTCCTGGTACTTGGCGATGCCGATGTAGGTGCCGAATTCCGGTGACTCCAGCATCGTCCAGTCGAAATAGAGTTCGGTCAGGGCGTTGAACCGATCGGCCTCGCTCATGCCCGCGACCGGAGCGGCCAGCGCCGTCTCCCGGTCCAGCAGGGCCTGGCGTTCGGCGGCGTAGTCGGCCCAGGCAGGCGTGATGGCCAGCGCCAGGATCAGTCCTGCGCAGCGACAAAGTCCCTTCATGCGATTGAATCCTTGAGCGTCGGAGTCAGGCGGACGCCTGGCGGCCGCGGGTGCGGCGAGCATGCACGCTGCCGGCAAGGTCGCGCAGCAGGCCGTCACTGTCGTCCCAGCCCAGGCAGGCGTCGGTGATGCTCTGGCCGTAGGTGAGGTTCTCGCGCGGTCCGATCTTCTGGTTGCCCTCGACCAGATGGCTTTCGATCATCACGCCCACGATGCGCTGGTCGCCACCGGAGATCTGACGGCCGACATCGCGCCCGACTTCCATTTGCAGGCGGTGCTGCTTGCGGCTGTTGGCGTGGCTGAAGTCGATCATGACGCGAGGCGCCAGACCGGCGTCCTCGATCAGCCGGGCCGCCGCCCCGACGGCGTCGGCGTCGTAGTTCGGGCCGGAGGCGCCGCCACGCAGGATCACGTGCGTGTCGGGATTACCCTTGGTGTTGAAGATGCCCATCATTCCTTCCTTGGTCATGGACAGGAAGTGATGCGGATGCTGGGCGGACATCACCGCGTCGGCGGCGATCTTGACGCTGCCGTCGGTGCCGTTCTTGAACCCGACCGGGCAGGACAGACCCGAGACCATTTCCCGGTGCACCTGGGACTCGGTCGTGCGGGCGCCGATCGCGCCCCAGCTGACCAGGTCGGCCACGTACTGCGGCGTCAGGATGTCCAGGAACTCCACGCCGGCCGGCACGCCCATGTCGTTCAGGTCGATCAGCAGCTGGCGCGCCGTGCGCAGGCCGTGGTTGATGCGAAAGCTCTCGTCCAGATCCGGGTCGTTGATCAGCCCCTTCCAGCCCACGGTGGTCCGTGGCTTCTCGAAGTAGACCCGCATCAGGATCAGCAGATCGTCGGACAGCGCCTCGCGCAGCGGCTTGAGATGCTCGGCATAGTCGATGGCGGCCTGCGGATCATGGATCGAACAGGGGCCCACGACCACCAGCAGACGATCGTCCTCGCCGGACAGGATGCGCTGGACTTCTCCCCGGGTTTGCGACACCAGCTGGCTCGCGGCTTCGGTGATCGGCAGCTCGGCCTGGATCAGGGCGGGCGTGGCCACCGGGCGAATGGAGTCGATGCGTAGGTTTTCGGTGGGTTGCATGGTGTTGCCGCCGGGGGTCGGGTCAGATCGCAAAGGGCGGCCATGCTAGCAAAAGGGACCGCTATACTTCAGCCGCGGAAGACGACGAATGGCGGCTCACAAGCCGTCCCACCGCCCGGACCGATTCGAGGCTGCGAAGGAATGCGAGATTGGCTGCTGCCGACCCTGCTGTCGGCGACGTTCATCATTGGGACCGCCCAGGCCTATGAGCCGGTCGGTTTTTCACATAGCAATCAACATCTTCTGATGCAGGTGCATGGCCTGCCGGAGCTGGGTCGCGCCGTGGCGCCGGAGGCCGGCGGTCTCGGCTGGGGCCTGGATGTCGACTGGACCAGCGAATACACTACCGATACCAGCGGAACGGCGGGTGCGCCCGGCAGCGAATCCATCGTGCTGGACGCCGAGTCGGTGCGCGTCGCGCTGCGGGGCGCGGTCAACCTGAGCGGCTGGCTGCTGGAGGCGAACATCCCGTATGTCACGCATACCGGTGGCGGGCTGGACGGCTTCATCGATGACTGGCACGACTTCACCGGGTTGCCTGGCGGCGGGCGCGATCAGGCGCCGCGGGACCGGCTGCTGGTGCGCTACGAGCGCGACGGCCAGGCGGTGATCGATTTGCAGCAGGCCACCGGCGGCATCGGCGACATCCAGCTTGGACTGGCCCGTCCCGTGGGGCGCACGGTTGTGCGTCTGGCGGTGAAACTGCCTACCGGTGACGCGGACAAGCTCACCGGCAGCGGGGGCGCCGGAGGCAGCATGACCGTGGACTTTCGGGGGCCGTCCGGAACCTGGTGGGGCACCTTTGGCGGGGTTGGCGCGCTGGTGATGGCCGATGGCGATCTGCTGCCGTCGCAGCAGCGCCGCTGGGCCGGTGTGGGCTCGCTGGGCCTCGCGCTGCGCCTGCACGAACGGCTGGACGCGAAAGTGGAGGTTTACGGCCATACGCCGTTGTATCAAGATTCCGCGCTCGGCCAGGTTGCCCGCGGGGCGCTGGTCATCACGACCGGCGGCGCACTGCGGCTGTCGGAGACCACAACGCTGGATTTTGCGGTGGCCGAAAACCCGGTCGCCAAGAGTTCGCCCGACGTGAGTTTCCACTTCGCGCTCCGGCACGCCATCTGACGCTTCCCACCCCAACCCGAGCCGCCATGTCACCAAGCAGCAAGCTGAAGCTCCACGGTTTCAACAATCTGACCAAGAGCCTGTCGTTCAACATCTACGACGTCAGCTATGCCCGGACGGCTGCGCAGCAGAAGGAGTACATCGAGTACATCGATGAGGCCTACAACGCCGAGCGTCTGACCGCGATCCTGACCGAGGTCGCCCACATCATCGGCGCGAACATCCTCAATGTCGCGCGGCAGGACTACGATCCGCAGGGCGCCAGCGTGACCATGCTGATCTCCGAGGAACCGGTGGGCGGGCCCGACAAGGAGTCGGTGGTCGCGCATCTGGACAAGAGTCACATCACCGTTCACACCTATCCGGAGACGCATCCGGACCACGGCATCTCGACGTTTCGAGCCGACATCGATGTCTCGACCTGCGGGGTGATCTCGCCGCTGAAGGCCCTGAACTACCTGATTCACAGCTTCGAGTCCGACATCGTGATCATGGACTACCGGGTGCGGGGTTTTACGCGGAACGTCCGCGGTCGCAAGCACTTCATCGACCACAAGATCGACTCCATCCAGAACTTCCTGGATCGCGATATCAAGGAGCGATACCAGATGGTCGACGTCAACGTGTACCAGGAGAACCTGTTCCACACGAAGATGCGGGTGAAGGAGTTCGACCTGGACGACTATCTGTTCGGCGAGGGCGTCAAGGACCTGGACGACAAGTCCCAGCGTCGTATCCGGTCCCAGGTGCATCACGAATTCGAAGAGATTTTCTACGGCCGGAACATGCCGAAGTGAACCGACGTCGTCGCGTTGAGCGAGTGGCGTCGGAACGCATTCGATGACCGCGCCGGTCGACATCGAACTGGCTCGCACGCACTGGACGACGGTGGCCTGGGTGGGGGGGCTGACGCTGGCCCTGCCGCTGGTGGTCTACTGGCTGGCCGCGCGGATCACCGGTCTGCCGGTTTCGGGGTTGCTCGTTGTCGCGGCCGCGGGCGGCGCCCTGTTCGGGTTGATCCTGATGGCCACCCGCGCGAGCCGGGCAAGAATCGATGCCGGCCAACTGCAGCTGGTCGCCGGCGGGCTGTTCCGTCATCAGGTGTCGCTGGATGCGCTGCAACTCGATGCGGTGCAGATCCACTATCCGCCGCGTCGCCTGGGCCAGGTGATCGGTCGCCGTCTGAAGGGATTGTCGTTGCCGGGCGCGCACCTGGGCTGGTTCTCGATGCCCTATGGACGCGCGTTCGTGGTTGGGCCGGCGGAAACGCCGGTGCTGGAAATCCGCACCGGTGACGGCGCGATTCTGCTGGCGGTCGCCAACCCGCAGGATGCGCTGACGCGTCTGCGGTCGGTCGTATCCGATCGCTGAACCCGGCGCCGATCAGACCCAGTAGGCCAGCGTCGTCATCACCCGGGCGACCCCGCGCATCATCCAGCGCACCGGGCGGGGCAGTTCGATGCCGCCGGCATCCCGCGCCGCCTGCCCGTGTTCGGCTTCGTCCTGTTTCATCTGCTCGACGATCGCCCGGCTGCGCTGATCGCCCGCCGGAAGTCGGTCCAGGTGGCCGTGCAGATGTTCCTCGACCTGACGTTCGGTTTCCGAGACGAAACCCAGGCTGACCCGGTCGCTGATCAGTCCCGCGGTCACGCCGATGGCGTAGGAGCCGACATACCAGAACGGACCCAGGCGACTGGGCCGGCTGCCCAGTTCTCCCAGGCGCTGCGCGCACCAGGCCAGATGATCCTGCTCCTCGTCCGCGGCCACCAGGAGTTGCTGACGCAGCGCGGGGTCGGTCGCCACCGAGGCCTGGCCGTGATAAAGCGCCTGAGCCGCCACCTCGCCGGCGTGATTGACGCGCATCAGCCCGGCGGCATGCGCGCGGTCAAGATCGCTCAGCGGGGCGTCCCCGGTGTCGCCTGTCGCGTCGGGTGTCGGCCGCTGATGTGGCGGTCTTGGATTCAGGGCCACGTCCAGGCCGCGCTGGGCGGCGATCAGCCAGCGGTCGAAAGTCGTCAGATTGCGGGCGGTCATGGGTATCATTCGAAGGGAAACGCTGATTGAAGCGCACCGCCAAGTTGCCACCTGAAAACAGGCCAGGCAAGGCGCGAGGAGAGAGGTTTGGTCATTCCAAATAAACGACGAGCAACGCCGCATGGCCTGTTTTCAGGCGCAATCCGAATGGAACGGGCCGGTTTTCCCGCAATCCTGCGTTG
>NZ_CAXFCL010000210.1:0-12777 GCF_964000955.1 uncultured Abyssibacter sp. | reverse complement strand
CGGCCCGTCGGATCGTCTCGACCAGTCCGCGCTGCATCCGTCCCCATGCCCAGGGGTTCTCGGTTTCGGGCTCGTTCAACACCTCCAGCGCAAGACCGGACGCGGGAAACTCCGACAGTGCGGCGGCAAGCTGCGCCCACTGTGACGCGAACGCCTCGACGGCGCCGCCGCTGGCGAACAACCGCTGCTTGGCCGCCGAGTCCATCTGCATGACCACGATCACCGCAAGACCGGCACCGACGGCGGCCTGAATATCACCACGCAGCGTTTTCACCGCGTCGGTACGCAACACCGTGGGTCGCTCGGTATCGAACACCCGGACGGGGTCCACCGGAATGCGGACATGACCGAATCCGCCGCGTCGCATGGCGGCGAAGTCCGACGGCCCCAGCGCGTAGAGCGATCGGATGACGGGGTTCGGCTCCGGGCCTGTCCACCAGTGGGACAGGTTCACGCCGCGTTTCAGGGCATTGACCAGTCTCGGATCGGGTGAGGTCGACGACCCGCCGGTGGAATCGCAGGCGGCGACGAGAACCATCGCGACCACCAGCCACCCGACCCGGGCAAGACGAACAATTCGGTTGAAACGGGCAAATGCCATCGACGGTCCAGAATCGGGAAGTGATTATTCTGCCGGCCCGGGAGGGCCTGGCGCCATTGTGCACAACATCGACGACAGCCGACTGATACACTGCCGGGCATTGCTGGAAGCGCTTGATATACATGAAACAAATCGTCTGGGCTCTTGGAGCGGCCGCGACCCTTGCGATGCCGGCGCATGCGGACTGGCGGTATTTGATCCTGAACGAACCGCTGGACCAGCGCGTGCAGGAGCGACGGGCCGAACCGGTGCAGCCACCCAGCAGCTTCGGCAACCGCGTGGACGGCGTGCTGGACATCGTCATGAACGGTTCGCTGCGTGGACAGGCGGAGGTGATCGTGACCGCCGACGGCAAGACACTGATCTCCGGAGATGGCGCGCGCCTCGCCGGCCTCGGCTTCGGGCCGGGTGACGAGGTTCCGCAGTCCGGCTACTTCTACCCGCTGAATGACCTGCGCCCCGCCGTCCAGGCCCGTGTCGACGGCAGCCAGCTGCTGATGCAGACCGGCGTGGACCCGGCGCTGCACCGCACGCCGGGCATCAGTCGTTCGGAAACACGCCCCGCCGTGGCGCCGATCACCGACATGACCCCGAGTTTCGAGACCCGCCCGCTGCAGACGGCGCCCGTACCCGCGCAGCGGCAGCCGACCCAGCTGGCCGGACCGGGCGCGACCATCGCGCGAACCACGCAACCGCAGCATGTGTTGCCGTGGCCGGACGCGCTGGACACCCCGCTGCCGGCGGCCGACGACACGACTCCGCGTCAGGAGGAAGTCATGATCGCTGTCGACGGCCAGCCGCGCGGCGTGGTGATCGCGCGTGTTGGCAGCGGCGGCCAGCCGCAGCTGGCGGTGGAGGACTTGCAGGCACTGCGCCTGCCCGTGCCGGCGAACTCGCTGGATCGCGGCTACGCCACCCCGGATGACCTGTCGCAGACCTACGCCGCGCAGTACGACCGCGCGGCCGCGGAACTGCGTCTCTCGACACGACAGCCCGATCGCTGGTACATCGTTGACGAGAGCGATGCCTCCAATGGCAACACCTGCCCCACGGGGCCCCGAACCCGTCCCGGCCCCAGAGCGAGACGCGGAGACTGCTGATGCCCCTGCTGAAGCTCGCCGGCCCTCGTCCGTCGAACCTCGGTGTCCACGATGGCCGTCTGGCCGAGTGCCCTCGCGCACCAAAATGCGTGTCCTCCCAGGCGACGACCCGACGCCATGCCATCGCCCCGTTGCCACTGCGCGGCACGGTGCAGGCAAGCATGCAGCGTCTGGTGGACCTGTTGCTGGAATGGCCGGAAGCCGAACTGATCACCGAGCAACCCGGTTATCTGCACGCCGAATTCACGACGGCGCTGCTGGGCTTCGTGGACGATGTGGAATTCCTGCCGACACCGGACGAGGGAGTGGTTCACGTCCGCTCCTGTTCCCGGCTTGGTTACTCGGACCTGGGCACGAATCGCTCGCGCATCGAGTCGATCCGCGATGCCTACCTCAATACCGACTGAGCCGGACGGGCATCAGCCCACACCCAGCGATCGCACCGTTTCCAGGTTGAGATAGCGATCCACCGGCAGGCCGTTGGCGCGCTGATAAGCGTTGACCGCTTCCATCGTGCGCCGGCCAATCACGCCGTCGACCGGCCCCGGTTCGAATCCGCGCGCCTTCAGCGCCTGCTGCAGGCGGCGAATCGTGTCGCGATTCATGTTCGTCTCGCACAGCACCGGACGCCATTCCAGCCGCGCGGCCTGCACCAGTTCCTCGGTCTCGACCGTGCCGTACTGCGGCGGCACGCTGACCCGCTGCGTCTGCGAAGGCTGCACCACACGCTGCACGGGTACGTTGCGCACCTCGGCCGGCACATGCACCCGCTGGACCTCGGCGGGCTTGACCATGACCCGTCGGGTCACGGTGCGATACTGCGCCGGCTCCTCGACCAGACACATGATCTCGCCGGTCGCGTGGTCGATCCGCTCAACGGGACCACGACCCGGCTTCCAGACCATGCGGGCCGGCCGCACCAGCACGCGCTCGGTCACGTCACGGAACTGCGCCGGAACGGAACGCATCTCCTCGTAGGCTTCGCGCACGACGACGGGCCTGGACTCGGTCACGACCTGCGCGGGCTGCGTCACCAGCTTTTCATAACCGGATGCGGTTTCCACCTGCCGGCGCACCGTCCGGTACTCGGCCGGCTTGCGCACCAGCGCGTAGCACTCGCCGGCGCGGGCGGCCGGCATTGGCGGAATCCCGGTCACCGAGTACCGATCCGCCTGATCGGCCGACGGCAGAATCGATGTCGCCGGTGCCGCATCGGCCATCTGCAACGGCTGGCGCACGATGTCCGAACGCCGATAGGCGACCGGCTGCGTGGTCTGGGTAGTCGTCGGCATGGTGGCGCGCGCCATCGACGCAGGTTGGCCAGCCAGATGCCGATCGAAGAAGGATTCCCGACGCGCCTCTCGCGCCCGGATCGCACTCTGCTCGGCCAGCCGCTGCGCGGTCAGCTGCTCCTGCTGACGGGCATAACTCTGCACCTCGAACGCCGGAGCATCCGTGACCACCTCATTGGGGAACGCACGGCGTTCGAGCGCCGTCAGGGGGTTGGCCGGCTGCCGCAGCGGGGGCGGCGGTACGCCGTTGGTGGCGCGCTGGCGATCTTCGTACTCACGGGCCGTCAGGTAGGTCGGGTAGCCCGGCTCCGCATCGCTCCATTCGCCGACATCGGTGCCCCAGGGGTCCGTGGTCTGACAGCCGGCGAGCATCGCCACGACCAGAACACCGGCAAGGCGCTTGGTCTCCCGTGTTGTCTTGCTTTGACGCCCCATCAACCGTTCTCCCTAGGGAATTGGTGACTATAGCGGGGTCGCGCCGAAGCGTCGATTGCGCGCCGCCCCGATCCGCTCAGGCGGACAGCGCCAGACGCAGCCCGATGATACAGAGCAGCACGCCGAAACCGCGCTTGAGTTGCCGGGCCGGCAGCCAGTGCGCCAGCCGGGCACCCAGCGGTGCCGCCAGCATGCTGGCGATCGTGATGCCGACCACCGCCGGCCACAGCACATAGCCGATGCTGTGCGGCATCCGGCCGGGCTCGTGCCAGCCCGTGAGCACGAAGCCGGTGACACCGGCCAGCGCGATCGGCAACCCGCAGGCCGCGGAGGTTCCCACCGCCCGCACCATCGGCACGCGGCAGGCCGACAGGAACGGCACGGTCAGCGAGCCACCACCAATGCCGATCAGGGCCGACAGGCCACCGATCGCGCCGCCGATCGCGGTCAGCGCCGGCGCACCGGGCAGCGCCAGGGCGCGCCCTTCCGTGCCACGCTGAAAAATCATTCGCAGGCCGATCAGCAGCGCCGCGACACCGAAGATGCGCTGCAACACCAGACCGTTGATCTGATCGGCCACGACGGCGCCAAGCAGTGACCCGACGAGCAGCCCCGGCGCCAGACGCCCGACCAGCGGCCAGTCCACGGAGCCATGGCGGTGATGGGCGCGAATCGACGACAGCGCGGTGAACACCACGCAGGCCAGCGAGGTGGCGATGGCCTGATGAACCATGGCGGGCGCATCGATGTTCTGCAACGCGAACACGGCGAGCAGACCGGGAACCAGCACGGCGCCACCGCCGATGCCCAGCAGCCCCGCCAGGACCCCTGCAACGCTACCCATGACCAGATAGATCAGTAGAATGCCTAGCAATGTTCACACTCGGTTAACTTGCCGAACACCCGACCGAAAGACACCGAACGACCCCGGGTTCCGGCAAGCGAAGGCTTATGGCAGCACCGTCGTCAAAACGGCATCTCGGGCGCTTCGGCTGGACGTGTCTGGCCGCCGCGACGAGCCTGTGCCTCACCTCATCGGCCTTTGCCGCCAGCGACGTCCTGCGCGGCGAGTTCGCCAAGGTACTCGAAGCGATCGAGAAGGGCGAACAGGAGCAGGTTCCCGACGAACTGGCGGCTTACCCGCTCTACCCCTATCTGGAATCCAAGCGCCTGCGCCGGCAGATCTGGAAGGCTCCCGGGGACGAGACCGATGTCGCCATCATCGACTGGCTGGACGACAACGCCGCCCTGCCCCTGGCCAAGGATTTTCGCGCGGACTGGCTGAACAGCCTGCCCAAGCGTGGCGAATGGGCGCGGCTGCACCAGTACTACGAGCCCACGTCCCGCGGCTCGCTGCAATGCCACTACGTCAACGCGCGGACACGCCTGGAACCCAAAGCCGACGTGCTGGCCGACGCCAAGGCCCAGTACCTGGTCGGCCAGAGCCAGCCCGACGCCTGCGACCCGGTCTTCGACTGGCTTGAGGAACAGGGCGAGCTCACCGACGGCCTGGTCCGTGAGCGGGCGAAGCTGGCGATGGAGGCCGGGCAACCCAATCTGGTCCGCTACCTGTTGCGCCAGCTGCCGGACGACGATTCGATCCAGGGCTACGCGCAGGCCTGGCTGACCATGCGCCAGGGTTCGGCCCGCTACATCGAATCGGTGGTGAAGTCCCGTGAGTTGCCCGAGGCATTCGAACCGATCGTCGAGGAGGCGTTCAAGCGCCTGTCCCGCTTCGATTCGGAACGCGCCTGGGAACTGCTGGTGCCGTTCACCGAGGTGTTTGGCGATCGCAAGACGCTACTGCTGCGCTCGCGCAGGGATGTGGCCGTGGGCCTGGCCTATGACCGTGACGCGCGCGCGATCCCGATGTTCCGCACGGTGCCGGGGTACATGCTCGGCCCGTCGGCGCGCGAGTGGCGGGTTCGCAGCGCCATGTACTTCCAGGACTGGGAGCAGGTCCGGACCTGGATCGGCGAGATGCCCGAGGAGCAGCGCGGCGAGGAAACCTGGCAGTACTGGCTGGCCCGCGCCGAAGTCGCCACGGGCCACCCCGCCGATGCCCGCAAGCGCTTCCGCGAGGTCGCCCAGGAGCGCAGCTACTACGGCTATCTGGCCGCCGATGAACTGAGCCTGCCCTACGCGATGAATCACGTGAGAGCGCCGGTGCGCGCCAACGTGCAGGACAACTTCCGGTCGCTGTCGGGAGCCGAACGGGCCCGCGAGTGGTACCTGATCGATCGTCCGCGGGAGGCGCGGGTCGAGTGGAAGGCGGTGACCGAGAATCTGGAAAAATCGGATCTGATGCAGGCGGCCCAGGTCGCCCAGTCCTGGGGCTGGTACGAGCAGGCGATCATCACCCTGGCGCAGTCGCAGTACTGGTCGGATCTCGACATCCGTTATCCGTTGCCGTGGAGCAACGAGGTCATCCCGCTGGCCAGCGAGTTCGGCATCACGCCGGAGGACATCTGGGCGATCACGCGATCGGAAAGCCTGTTCGCCCGCGACGCCCATTCCTATGCCGGCGCGCGGGGGCTGATGCAGTTGATGCCGGCCACCGCCCGCGAGGTCGCCCGGCGCGACTCGATCCGCTACGGCGGCGTCTCCGATCTCTACGATCCGACGACGAACCTGCGGCTGGGGTCCCGCTACCTGGCCGAGCTGCTGGAACGCTACGACGGCAGCCTGGCGCTGGCGGCCGCCGCCTACAACGCCGGGCCGCACCGCGTGGACCGCTGGAAACCCGCCTACCCCGTGGAGACCGCGATCTGGGCCGAGAACATTCCGTTCAACGCCACGCGCGGCTACGTGCAGAAGGTGCTGAAGCACGCCACCGGGTTCCACTGGCAACGGACCGGCCAGCCGATGCGGGTCAGCCAGAGGATGGGAGACATCCAGCCGGATATCGAGGTCGCCGAGTGAGTCAGACCTTCCTGGTCGGCGGCGCCGTCCGGGACAGCCTGCTCGACCGACCAGTGCATGAACGCGACTGGGTCGTCGTCGGCGGCACGCCCCAGGCCATGCTGGATGCCGGCTACCGACCGGTGGGCAAGGACTTTCCCGTATTCCTCCACCCCGACACCCAGGAGGAATATGCGCTGGCGCGCACCGAGCGCAAGTCCGGTCGTGGCTATCACGGCTTCGCGTTCCACGCCGCGCCGGATGTGACGCTCGAGGACGATCTGCTGCGTCGGGACTTCACCGTCAATGCCATCGCCCGGACCGATGATGGCGCGCTGGTGGACCCCTACGGCGGCGTCGATGACCTCGACGCGCGCCTGCTGCGACACGTATCGCCGGCCTTCGTCGAAGACCCGCTGCGCGTGTTGCGCGCCGCCCGCTTCATGGCGGAGCTGGCGCCCTGGGACTTTCGCGTCGCCGACGAGACGCTGGACGTCATGCGCGCGATCACCGCGAGCGGCGAGCTGGAAACCCTGGCCGCCGAACGTCTCTGGCGGGAGACCCGGCGCGGCCTGATGTCACCGGCGCCGCAGCGCTATTTCGAAACCCTGCGCGACTGCGGCGCACTGGCCGTGCTGTTCCCGGAAATCGACGCACTGTTCGGGGTGCCGCAACCACCCAAGCATCACCCGGAAGTCGATTGCGGCGTGCACCTGATGATGGTGCTGGCGCAGTCGGCACGCCTGGAGCATGAACTGGAGGTCCGTTTCGCCGCCTTGTGCCACGACCTCGGCAAGGGCATCACGCCGGCGCACGTGCTGCCGAGTCACCGCGGCCACGAAGCCGCCGGCGTCCCGCTGGTCGAACAGCTTTGCGGGCGCCTCAAGGTTCCGAACAGCTGCCGTGATCTGGCGGTGGTCGTCACCCGCGAGCATCTGCACGCCCACCGGGCACTCGAGCTGCGACCGGACACCGTGCAACGCCTGTTCTCCCGGATGGACGCCTACCGTCGGCCCGAGCGCGTCCGCCAGTTCGTTCAGGCCTGCGAGGCGGACTCACGCGGCCGCACCGGGTTCGAGGATCGCGACTATCCGCAGGCCGACTACCTGATCAGGCTGCACGAGGCCGCGCTGGCGGTGGATACCCGCTCCATCGCGGAGGCCGGCTTCAGCGGCCCCGCGTTCGGCAAGGAATTGGCGCGCCGCCGCGGCGAGGCCATCGCCGCGGCCAAGGCGGCCAGCGCGTGAAGCAGATCAATCTGGCGGGGGATCTCCGAAAGGCCAGGACACGCACCCGGACGCGTCCGGACGACGGCAGGACCTGGTCCTGGATCGGCCGCGCGCTGTTCGAAGCCGCGCTGATCGTGTTCGCCGTGGTGCTCGGTTTCATGGTGACGGCCTGGCGGGAGGATGCCGACGCCGTCGCCCGCGGCGAGGCGGCCCTGGAACGCATCACCGCGGAGCTGCGCGGCAATCGCGAAACCGTCGCCGGCATTCTTCCCTACCATCAGAAGGTCGCCGACGCGCTGGCCCGGTTGCGCAAGACGCCGCCAGACACCCCGCTGTTCTCGACCCTGTTCGGCGCCGACCTGCCCACGCCGGGCGTCGCCCCGCACGGCGTGGGCGATCTTTATCTTCATGACGAGGCCTGGACCACGGCGCTGTCCCGCGACGCGCTCGCCCGTGTCGACTTCGAACTGGTGCAGGCCATCGCCCTGGTATACGGCGGCGCGGAATTTGGCGTGGCGGCCAGCTGGCGCACCATCCTCGAGCAGATCGGCGAGCGCGAGGCCTTCGCGCCGGACCACGATGGCGTGGCGCTGACACGCATGTCCTACACCTACCAGGAACTCGTCGCGCAGGAGCGGTTCCTGATCCGGCGCTACGACGAGGTGCTCGCGAAACTCGACGAGCGATAGTCATTCAACATCGCCGCGTGTGTTCATTCCCGCCCCGGGTCGGGCACACTCGAAACGGTCTCAAAACCCACGGACGACTCACGATGCGCAAGACGATCCTGATCACCGGCGCCAGCACCGGGCTCGGTGCCGGCATGGCACGCCTGTTCGCCGCCCAGGGCTCGGACCTGGCCCTGTGCGCCCGCCGTCTGCCGGAACTGGAATCGCTGAAGGCGGAGATCACTGCCGCCCATCCGCAGGTGCGCGTGGAGGTCCGCACGCTGGATGTCTGCGACTACGACGCCGTGTTCTCCGTGTTTCGCGCCTTCCAGGCTGACTTCGGCCGCCTCGACCGCATCATCGTCAACGCCGGCATCGGCCTGGGCGCCGAGATCGGCAGAGGACGCTTCGACGTGAACCGGCGCACGGCCGAGACGAACTTCGTCGCGGCGCTGGCGCAATGCGAGGCAGCGATGGAAATCTTCCGGGAGCAGGACGACGGCCATCTGGTGATGATGTCCTCGGTCAGCGCCACCCGGGGCTTCAAGGGCCCGGCCGCGATCTACGCCGCCACCAAGGCCGGCGTGGCCGTGCTCGCCGAAGGCATCCGCATGGACACGCTGGACACGCCGATCCGGGTCTCGACCATCCTGCCGGGCTACATCCTGACCGCGATCAACGCGGACCTGAAGAACGCACCGTTCCGTGTCGATCTGGACACCGGCTGCCGCGCCCTGGTCAAGACGATCAACCGCGAGCCGCACACCGCGTACGTCCCCACATGGCCCTGGACCGTGCTCAGCTGGGTGCTGCGCCGGCTGCCGGTCCGCCTGGCCGCGAAGATGTCCTGACCCGGCTAGCGGTTCTCGGCCTCCACGCAGGCCTCCGCGTCACAGGTCTTGAGCTGGTCCAGTGCGGATCTGAATGATTCGATCCGCTTCGCGACCGCCTTCGGTGGCTCCTCGTCGGCCAGCAGGTTTTGCCGCTGCCACGGGTCGTCGGTCAGGTCGTAGAACTCCTCGAAGTCAGTCTCCCACCCCTCGGGCTCGACGTTGCGCAGGTTCGAGTACCACTGCACGTACAACGCGTTCTCACCGGTCTCCGGATCGATGCGGCGGACCGCCTTGTACGCGGGATAGGCCATGTTGCGCAGAGCACCGAGCTCAAACCCGGCCCCCTTCTCCAGCAGCGCGACGACGGCGTCGGTCAGCTTGCCGAACCACTCCTTCTCGCGCGCCAGCTCCAGCACGGTCAGTTCGATGAAATGCTCCACCATGACCTGGCGGCGCCACGCCGGGGACTCGCCCTCCAGCCAGGGTTTCAGGCTGCGACCGTCCCAGCGATCCTTTTCGCGCTGAGGGCTGGCCCCGCCGTAGTCGGCCAGTGTGGGCGCCAGATCGTTGTTGAGCGCGATGGCCGGAACGCTTGGCGCCTCGGCCCCGCCGGGCGGGCGGACAACCAGCGGCACGCGAATGGATTCCTCGTAGGGCAGCAGCTTGGAATCCAGTCGGTGCTCCCCGTGGAAGTAGCCGTTATCGGATGTGAACACCACCAGCGTGCTGTCCCAGCGCCCCTGCGCCTTGAGCCTGTCCACGATCGCGCCGATCGCGTCGTCCACCGCGATCATGGAGGCCATGCGACTCTGGTGCTGGCGCTCCAGCGCCCGGAAATCGCCGCCTTCCTGCGTCAGTTGCTCCACGCGTTCGCGAATCGTGTCGGGCTTGCCGGTGTCGATCTCGTTGAAGGATGGCCGCTCGCGAAGAAATGCCAGTGAATCCGGCAGCTCGCGTTCGCAAAGCCCGCTGTCGGCGTCGGACTCGGTCCTGGCATCCTTGCCCAGCAGCGGCCGGATCAGGCATTCGTGCCGGGGCGCGGGGCGGATCCATTCCCGAAACGTCGCGCGAAAGCCGAGTGCCTCGGAGTCCCTGAAGCTGCGGGTTTCCACATGCGGCGCCACCGGCTTGAACGCCAGGTAGAACGGCTTGCCGGGCTCGGCGACATCGTCGAGAAAGCTCAGCGCCTGATCGCGCAGGGCATCGGTCTGATAGGGGCCGTCCTCACCGCTGTGGTCGATGATTCGCGTCTCGCCGTCGACCGTCACGTTCTGCTTCCAGCGGTAGACGTCGTAGGTATACGGGTCCAGCAGGCCGTACCAGGCATCGTAGCCGGGAGGCACGTGATCCGACCGGTTGAACATGCCGTATCCGTTGAGGTACTTGCCGATGTGCGCAGTGGTGTAGCCCGCCTCGTGCAGCAGCACCGGCAACGCGTGGGGCTCCCGGTTGTCCCCGCCGTAGTACCAGTACGCGACGCCCTTGCTCACGCCCAGAATGCCGTGGTTGTTGGCGTACTGACCGGTCAGGTAGGTGGCCCGAGACGGGCAGCAGACGGCGTCCGAGACAAAGCTGTTGGTGAACACCACGCCGTCATCCACCAGGTGCGTGCGGATGTTCGGCAGCCAGCCATCCTCCAGCATCAGATCGAACATCGGCTGGTCCAAGTCATCGACCTCCACCACCAGCAGATTGGGGCGAGACTCGGCCGCCGCCGGCTCCGGCGGCTTGGTCGCGGAGTCGCAGGCCGTCAGCAGCAGCGCTGCGCAGAGGACATTCCTGATGCTCATCGTGTGGCTCTCCATCACTGTTCCCGTCCCCGCAACGCAGCAGTGATGCGAATATCGGGCCGATCTTGAGACGGACTGCCGGACTCAGGTCAGGAGGTCGCCGTAGCGATCGACAATCTCCAGCGCCATGCCGCGTTCCTCGTTCGCCGCGATCACGTGATGCTCGAACGGCGGCAGAAAGGCCAGATGGTCGAGAATCTCGGCCCGGACGCTGGCGGCGTTCTCACCGATGCCGCCGGTGAAGATCAGCCCATCCATACCGCCGATCGAAACGGCCATGTAGCCGATGTGCTGGGCGGTGCGCAGCGCGAAGTAGCGCAGCGCGAACGCGGCATCCGGCGCGTTGCTGTCGAACAGCGTCTTCACGTCGTTGCTGATGCCGGACAGGCCCTTGAGGCCGGAACGGTTGTAGAGCAGGTCCTCGACGGCGTCGAGCGAGTAGCCGAGCTCGCGTTGCATGTAGAGCACCGCACCGGGATCGATCGCGCCGCTGCGCGTACCCATCGGCAGCCCGTCCAGGGCCGTCATGCCCATCGTCGTGTCGATGCTGCGCCCGCCCCGCATCGCGCACAGGCTGGCACCGTTGCCCAGATGGGCCGCCACGACCCGTCCCTCGGCCAGATGCGGGAAGTCGTCACGCAGGCGGCGGGCGATCCAGGCGTAGGACAGGCCGTGAAAGCCGTAACGCACCACGCCGCGCTCGCGCACGTCGGCCGGCAGGGCGTAGAGGTGATGAAGCGGGTCGTGACGGGCGTGAAAGGCGGTGTCGAAGCAACCGTACTGCGGCATATCCGGGTGCCGCTCTCCCAGGATGTCGACGGCCGCCAGGTTGTGCGCCTGGTGCAGCGGCGCCAGCGACGCCAGCCCGCGCAACTCGTCCATCACCGCTGCATCCAGTCTGACGGGATCGGCATGACGCTCGCCCCCATGCACGATCCGGTGGATCGCGGCGGACATGGCGGCGACCGTGAAACCCTCCGCCTCCAGCCAGGCGAGCACCGCGTCCACCGCCCCGGCGTGGTCCGCATCCGCCGCCAGCGGCACCGGCGCGGCATCCCCACCCGCCGTTGCCGCGGAGAAGACGGCATGACCACCGATGTCCATGATCTTGCCGCCGGCGAGCAATGGCAGCTCCGCCGCCAGGCCGAACAGCCGGAATTTCACGCTGGAGGACCCGGTGTTGAGCGTCAGCAGCGTTCGCATGGCGCTACTTGATGCGGCCATCGCGCCGCGCAGCGGCCAGCGCCATCGCCACACCGCAGGACAGCAACCGCGTGCGCAGCGAATCCGCGCGGCTGGTCAGGATGATCGGCACGCGCGCGCCAAGCACGATGCCGGCGGCGTCGGCATCGCCGAAGAAGATGAGCTGCTTGGCCAGCGCGTTGCCGGCCTCGATGTTCGGGACGACCAGGATGTCGGCATCGCCGGCCACGTCGGAGACGATGTGCTTGTCGCGCACGGCCTCGGCGTTGATCGCGTTGTCGAAGGCCAGCGGACCGTCCAGCTCGCCGCCGACGATCTGGCCGCGATCGGCCATCTTGCAAAGCGCCGCCGCGTCGACGGTCGATGGCATGCGCTCGGTCACGGTCTCCACGGCCGACAGCAGCGCCACCTTGGGCTTGCGCTCCGCGTCCGGGAACAGCACCTGCCACAGCTCGATGGCGTTCTGGCAGATGTCCGCCTTCTCGGCCAGATCGGGGGTGATGTTGATCGCCGCGTCCGTGATCATCAGCGGCTTGTGATAGGTCGGCACATTGATCAGGTAGACGTGCGAGATGCGCCGCTCGGTACGCAGCCCCGCCGCCTTGGGCACGACCGCCGCGAGCAGTTCGTCGGTGTGCAGCGCGCCCTTCATCAGCGCCTGTACCTCGCCGCAGGCCGCCAGCTCGGCCGCGCGCGCCGCGGCCGCATGGCTGTGCTCCGCATCG
>NZ_CAXFCL010000209.1:0-1735 GCF_964000955.1 uncultured Abyssibacter sp. | reverse complement strand
CTCCACGATGGCCCCCGGGGCCATCTGCTCGAAGCCCACCGCCAGCACGCACTCGGCCACGCCGTGCTCGATGGCCTGGCGGGCCAGGTAGAGGGCGGTGGAGCCGGTGGAGCAGTTGTTGTTGATGTTGAAAATCGGGATGCCGGTCATGCCGACCTCGTACAGCGCACGCTGGCCGCAGGTGGAATCGCCATAGACGTAGCCGACATAGGCCTGCTGGATGTCGGTGTAGGCGACACCGGCATCGCTCAGCGCCAGCGATGTGGCCTGGGATGCCATGACCGGGTAGGTCTCCGACTTTCCGGGCTTGGCGAAGGGAATCATGCCGACGCCGGCGACGATGACATCCTGGGTCATGAGAGTTCTCCGAGGTTGGGGGTGTTGCGCGCGAGTTCTTCGCGCCACGGTTGTGGTGAAAGCTTAGCAGCGCCGGATTGCGGCTCAGTGGATGATCCCGTCGGCTGCCAGTCGGGTCTGCTCGTCGGTCGAGAGCCCCATGACCTCGCCGAACACGTAGTCGTTGTGCTGCCCGAGATGCGGCGCTCCATCGAGGATCGCGGCCGGACGCGACATCGTCCAGGATGGTCCGACGATGGGGCGGCTGGCGCCAGTGGCATCGGTGACGTCGGGGTAAAAGCCTCGTGCCCACAGATGGGCGTCGGCGATCATGTCCATTGAACTCTGGGACTTGGCCGTCGCGACGCCCGCGGCCTGCAAGCGTGCGGCGGCATCGGCGGCCTCTTGCCCGGCGGCCCAGTCGCCGACGATCGCATCCAGCTCGGCTTCGTTGGCCTTGCGTGCGGCCAACGATGCGAAGCGGGCATCCGAGGCCAGTTCCGGTTGTCCCATCGCGCCGGCCAGCGCTTGCCAGACCGCATCGGATGACGCGGCGATGCCCAGCCAGTCGCCATCGGCGCAGCGGTAGGTTCCGTGCGGCGCCATCTCCCCGTGGCGGTTGCCGTCGCATTCGTGCACGACGCCGTTGAGCGCGTAGTCCATGACCGTGTCGCCGATCATGCTGGTCATGCTTTCCACGGCGGAGACGTCGATGAACTGACCGGAGCCACCGCGTCGCTTGTGCAGCAGGGCGGCGACACCGGCGAAGGCGGCGGCGCAGCCGAAGGTGGAATCGGCGTAGCGCACGTTCATGCCGCCCGGCGGTTCATCTTCGTTGCCGACCAGCAGGCTGACCCCACCCAGCGCCGCGAACAGTGGCGCGTAGCCGGTTTCCCGGGCCAGTGGTCCGTCGCTGCCGTACATGCCCATGGACACGTAGACGATGTCCGGATTCGCGGCCTTCGCGGCGGCGTAGTCCAGGCCCAGGCGCTCGACGGCGCCGGGTCGCAGGTTCTGGATGACCATGTCGGATTCGGCGAGCAGATCGCGGATCAGGCCGATGCCTTCGGCGGTCTTCATGTTGATCTGCACGCTCAGCTTTTGCGGATTCACCGCCATGAAGCCGGGAGCCTTGTTCATGTCCTTGACGCCGTAGACCCGGGTCACGTCCAGCGAGGACATGCTCTCGACGCGGATCACCTCGGCGCCCAGGAAAGCGAGCAGCTTGCCCACGAACGGGCCGGCCCAGACCTTGGTCAGCTCGACGACGCGCACACCGGCCAGCGGTCCGCCGCGCGAGGCCGGGGCGGGCGCGGCGGATGGGCGCGCGGGTTGGCGTGAGGGTTGGCGTGAGGGTTGGCGTGAGGGTTGGCGTGAGGGTTGGCGTGAGGGTTGGCGT
>NZ_CAXFCL010000208.1:0-18320 GCF_964000955.1 uncultured Abyssibacter sp. | reverse complement strand
CAGGACGACAACGGCCAGATTCTGCCCACGCACAGCATTTCCGCCGGTCTGGACTATCCGGGGGTCGGACCCGAGCACGCCTGGCTCAAGGACTCCGGCCGCGCCGAATATGTCGCCGCCACCGACGAGGAGGCGATGCGGGCATTTCATACGCTGACGCGCGTCGAGGGCATCATCCCGGCGCTGGAGTCGTCGCACGCCATCGCCTACGCCGGCAAGCTGGCGAAGGAACTGGGGCCGGATGCCTCGATGATCGTGAATCTCTCCGGGCGCGGGGACAAGGACATCAACACCGTCGCCGAGCGGGAAGGGATCGAACTGTGAACCGGCTGGACCGGAGATTGGCGGACCTGGCCCGCCAGGGACGCAAGGCGCTGGTGCCCTACGTGGCGGCCGGCGATCCCGCGGGCGAGGACAGCGTCGCGTTGCTGCACGCGCTGGTCGAGGCGGGCGCCGACGTCATCGAGCTGGGCGTGCCGTTTTCCGACCCCATGGCCGATGGGCCGACCGTGGCACAAGCCTGCGAGCGGGCGCTGGAGCACGGTGTCTGCCTGAGCGACGTGCTGGACATCGTCAGCACATTCCGCGAGAGGGATCCGGACACGCCAATCGTGCTGATGGGTTATCTGAATCCGATCGAGTCGATGGGATACGCGCGGTTCGCCGAGGCGGCGAGCCAGGCTGGCGTCGACGGCGTGCTGACCGTGGACCTGACGCCCGAGGAAGCCCCGGACGTCACGTCGCCGCTTCGGTCGGCCGGGCTGGCGCCGATCTTCCTCGCCGCGCCGAACACGCGGGAGCCACGACTGGACGCCATCGCCCGCGAGGCGGCCGGCTATCTGTACTACGTCTCGCTCAAGGGCGTCACGGGCTCCAGCCGGCTGAACACCGACGAGGTCGCCGCGCGCGTGGATGTGCTCAAGGCGCATATCCGCATCCCGGTGCTGGTGGGCTTCGGCATTCGTGACGCCGAGACCGCGGCGGTCATCGCCGAAACCGCCGATGGCGTGGTCATCGGCTCGGCGCTGATCCAGGCGATGGTTGACCGGGGCGGACGGCCGGCGGTCGATGTGGCACGGGATTTTCTTGCACCGATACGCGCCGCAATGGATGCTGGCGCGCAGACCTCAGGGAACGCAGCATGAGCTGGTTGGAGAAACTGATGCCGTCCCAGGCCAGTGGCCGGGACCGCAAACGCAATGTGCCGGAAGGCTTGTGGGTCAAGTGCGACAAGTGTCAGGCGGCGCTTTACCGCGCGGAGTTGGAACGCAGCCTGGACGTTTGTCCGAAATGCGGCGCGCACCGGCCGATCGCGGCCCGGCGGCGCATCGATCTGCTGCTCGACCCGGACGGCCGCGAGGAACTGGCACCCGGTCTCGAGGCCAGTGACCCGCTCAAGTTCAAGGACAGCAAGCGTTATCGCGACCGTCTGACCGCCGCGCAAAAGAGCTCCTCCGAAAAGGACGCGCTGGTCGTCATGAAGGGCGGCATCGACGGTGTTCCCGTGGTGATCGCGGCCTTCGACTTCAATTTCATGGCCGGCTCCATGGGCAGCGTGGTCGGTGAGAAATTCGTCCGCGCCGTGGATGCCTGTCTGGCCGAAGATCGCGCGCTGGTCTGCTTCACCGCCAGTGGTGGCGCGCGCATGCAGGAGGCGCTGTTCTCGCTGTTGCAGATGGCCAAGACCAGTGCCGCGCTGGCGCGGCTGGCCGAACGCGGGCTGCCCTACATCTCGATCATGACCCATCCCACCACCGGCGGCGTGTCCGCGAGTCTGGCCATGCTGGGCGACATCAACGCCGCCGAGCCGGGTGCGCTGATCGGATTCGCCGGTCCCCGCGTGATCGAGCAGACCGTGCGGCAGACCCTGCCCGAAGGCTTCCAGCGCGCCGAGTTCCTGCTGGAGCACGGGCACATCGACATGATCATCGACCGCCGCGAGATGCGTGAACGCCTGCACCGCCTGCTGTCGATCCTGATGCAGCGACCGGCCGCCTGAGCACGATGATCCCGGCGCCCGATACGGCGCTGTCCGGCTGGCTGGGCCGACTGAACGCGCTTGATCCGACACGGATCGAACTGGGGCTGGACCGCGTCCGCCCCGTGGCGCAGGCGCTGGGCATCCTGACACCGTCGGCCCGCGTACTGACCGTGGCCGGCACCAACGGCAAGGGCAGCACGGTGGCCCTGGCCGAAGCGGTGGCCCTGGCAGGCGGGCTGCGCGTCGCCAGCTACACCTCGCCGCACATCCTTCGCTTCAACGAACGCGTGCGCGTCAACGGTCGTGAAGCGGGTGACGACGACATCGTCGCGGGCCTGGAAGCCGTCGAGGCCGCGCGTGGCGACACGCCGTTGACCTATTTCGAATTCATCACCCTGGCCGCGTTGTGGCATTTCAGCCGCCTGGAACTGGATGTGTGGATTCTGGAAATCGGTCTGGGCGGGCGGCTGGACGTGGTCAACGTCATCGACCCGGACGTCGCGGTGATCACCTCCATCGGCCTGGATCACCAGGACTGGCTGGGCCACGACCGTGACGCGATCGCGCGGGAGAAGGCCGGGATTCTTAGGCCGGGCCGCCCGGTGGTTGTCGGTGAACCGGACCCACCACCGGCGCTGCGGACACTGCTGGATGAGCATGATGGCGCGGTGGTCCGGGCCGGTTCGGAGGCCTTGCGCTGGAACGACGAAGCGGCCGGCCCGTGGGGGGTGCATCTCGCCACCCGGAATTACGCCGATCTGCCGGAACCTGGCATCGGGGGCGCCTGTTCCCGGCGCAACGCGGCCACGGCCATTGCCGCGCTGGATTTGCTGCTGGGTGATCTGCCGCCCGCAGCGGTGGCGCGGGGGGTGAGCGACGCCCGCATCGTCGGGCGCCTGCAGCGCATCGGCGACCACCCGCCGGTGATCGTCGACACCGCGCACAACCCGCAGGCTGCCGGCGTGCTCGCGCGCTCGTTAATGCGGCTTTCGGATGATGCCGACGGAGTCTGGCACTGCGTGCTGTCGATGCTGGCGGACAAGGACGTCGCGGCGACGGTCCGTGCGTTCGAGCGCGCATGGTCGGAGCCGTCCCGGATCCGCTGGTATTTCGCCGACTCGCCGGGACCGCGCGGATTGTCCGCGCAACAGCTCGCGGAACGCGCGGATCGGGGCGGGGATTGCCTTGCTGACGTGCCGCGGGCGCTGGATCGCGCGCGCGACGAGGCAGGCCTCCATGGCCGTGTCGTATGCTTCGGATCTTTCCTGACTGTCGAATCCGCATTGCGCCATCTCCATGAGTGATGCCCTCAAGGCCCGACTGCTGGGCGCCGCCGTTCTGGTTGGCGTGGCACTGCTGATCCTCGGGGCCCTGCTGGGCGGCCCCAAGGAGCGCGCCGCGCCGGCGGGCAACGTGATCATCATCCAGCCGAACCCGGAAAAGCCGCCGAGCCTGACCCAGCGCCCGGTCCAGCCCGCGGCCGAAGCGGATGCGGAGCCGGAGCTGGCGAAAGTGAAGCCGGAACAGCCGGTGGCGGGCGATGAACCCGCCGAGCCGGCGGCGCGCAGCGAGCCCCCGGCGCAGGCGCCAACCCGAACCGAACCCAGGGTCGCGGCGCAGAAGCCCCCCGAACCGGCCAGGTCGCCGACACCGAAGCCGGCGCCGACGAAACAGCCGGCACCCAAGCCCGAGCCGGAACCGGCCGCCAAGCCGCCCCAGGATGACCTGTACGCGCGGATCGCCGGTACGGCGCCGACGCAACCCAAGCCGGCCGAGAGCAACATCGAGCCCAGTCCGCCGCCGGCTGCCGAGACACCGAAGGCTTCCGTGCCGGATGATGGCTGGCGGGTGCGCGTGGCGTCCTATGGCGATGCGGACAATGCGCAGCGCATGGAGCAGCGGCTGCGGGACGCCGGTTTCCGCACCCGGAGCGAAAGCGTGCGGATCAACGGCCGAACCTACACGCGGGTCCATGTCGGCCCGTACGCGACGGAGCGCGAGGCGAAGGCCGCGCAGCAGACGCTCAAGGCGAAAATCGGCGAGGCGGGGCAGTTGATCGCACCCTAGCGGCCCCGTGCGCCAGCGCCATTGCGTCCGTCGAATCCGGGCGTTTGTTGCTACACTATGACAGCGGCGTCGGCACCATCGGCGCGCTTCGCGAATCGCTGTCCCGGACCGGATCCTGTGCTCCCACTGTCTCGATCGCTGCAATGCATCTTCGTGGTCACTGCTTCAATCCGGCCGGACGGCTGACCCGCTGCGTCGTCATGCGGAGCCGGTGAATCATCATGGTCTGGGTCGACTACCTGATTATCGCCATCGTCGCGGTCTCGGCGCTGATCAGCCTGTTTCGCGGCTTCATCAAGGAAGCCTGTTCGCTGGTCACCTGGGTGCTGGCGTTCTGGGTGTCGATCCGGTTCGCATCCACCGTCGCGGGCCTGTTCGAACCGTATATTTCGGCGCCGTCGGCGAGACTGGGCCTGGGTTACGTGCTGCTGTTCCTGCTGGTCTTGATTCTTGGCGCGATAGGCACACATTTCCTGACGGAACTGGTCAAGAAAACCTATTTCGCCGGCACGGATCGCATGGTGGGCGTTCTGTTCGGCATCGGACGGGGCCTGATCATCGTCACCGTGCTGGTGATGGCGGCGCAGATCTTCACGCCGGTCCAGCAGGACCCGTGGTGGCAGGCATCGGCGTTCCTGCACCATTTCGAGGCCCTGGCCGACTGGGTTCGGGGTTTCCTGCCGGATGATTGGTCGCAAACCGTGATCGAACGTGCGGTCACGCAGCAAGGCGGCGAGTAGTCGCGTCGCGGGTTTCTACACTCAAGTTTACGGACACCAGCTATGTGCGGAATTGCCGGAATCGTCTCTCACCAGCCGGTGAATCAGGAACTCTACGACGCGCTGACCGTGCTGCAGCATCGCGGTCAGGACGCCGCGGGCATCATGACCGACGCCGAGGGCCGTCTGTATCTGCGCAAGGAGAACGGCCTGGTCCGCGATGTGTTCTCGCAGACGCACATGGAGGCGCTGATCGGCAACATGGGCATCGCCCACGTGCGGTACCCGACCGCCGGCTGCGACTCCAGCGCCGAGGCCCAGCCGTTCTATGTCAACTCGCCGTTCGGCGTTGCGCTGGCGCACAACGGCAACCTGACCAACGCCGACGTGCTCAAGCGCGAGCTGTTCATTCAGGACCGCCGCCACATCAACACCGATTCGGATTCAGAGATCCTGCTCAACGTCTTCGCGCACGAGCTGATGGAACGCGACAAGCTGCGTCTGTCGTCCGATGACGTGTTCGAGGCGATCTCTCGGGTGCACGAGCGCTGCCGCGGTGCCTACGCCGCCGTGGCGATGATCAGCGGTGTCGGCATGGTTGGTTTTCGCGACCCGCACGGCATCCGCCCGGTGGTCTACGGCAAGCGCGAGACCCCGGAAGGCACCGACTACATCATCGCCTCGGAAAGCGTGGCGCTGGACAGCCTCGGCTACGAGTTGCTCGGCGACATCGCACCGGGCGAGGCGGTATTCATCTCCACCGACGGCCTGCTGAGCAAGCGCCGGTGCGCGCCCAGCGCGAGCTACGCGACCTGCATTTTCGAGTACGTCTACCTCGCGCGGCCGGACTCGGTGATCGACGACGTCTACGTCTACAAGGCCCGTCTGCGCATGGGTGCCACGCTGGCGGACAAGATTCGCCGCGAATGGCCCGACCACGACATTGACGTGGTCATTCCCATTCCCGATACCAGCCGTACCTCGGCGGTGCAGCTCGCCAACGATCTGGACGTGACGTACCGCGAAGGGTTCATCAAGAACCGCTACATCGGCCGCACCTTCATCATGCCGGGGCAGGCGCAGCGCCGGAAATCCGTGCGCCAGAAGCTCAACCCCATCGATCTGGAATTCCGCGGCAAGAACGTGCTGCTGGTGGACGATTCCATCGTTCGCGGCACGACTTCCCGCGAGATCATCCAGATGGCCCGTGACGCTGGCGCGGAAAAAGTCTATTTCGCCTCGGCGGCGCCGCCGGTGCGCTATCCCAACGTCTACGGCATCGACATGCCGGCCGCCAGCGAACTGGTCGCCCATGGTCGCTCGCACGAGGAACTCGAACGCCTGCTCGGTGCCGATCGCCTGATCTACCAGGATCTGGACGATCTGGTCGAGGCGGTCCGCGCCGGCAACCCGAATTTGCAGGAGTTCGACACCTCGGTGTTCGACGGACGCTATCCGACACAGGACGTCGACACCGATTACCTCAACCAGCTCGAACTGTTCCGCAGCGACGCGGCCAAGGAAACGCGGCGCCGTGCCGGACAGCCGGTGATCGAGATTCACAACACCGCCTGAGGCGGCCGCCCGGTGACGGCGCAGCCTGGTTTGCGGCATGCTGCTCAGCCCCGAACCGCGCACGTCAGTCCGAACTCATGAGCGACAGCAGCAAACCGACCGATCTCGACCCCGACTGGGGCACCGCCACGCTGGGCGTGCGCGCGGGCGAGATGCGTTCGGAGTTCGGCGAGCATTCGGCGGCGATCCACGCCACGTCCAGCTTCGTCTTCGACAGCGCCGAGGCCGCGGCGCGGCGATTCTCCGGCGAAGAGCCGGGACTGATCTATTCCCGCTTCACCAACCCGACGGTGCAGGGCTTCGAGCGCAAGCTGGCGGCGATGGAGGGCGGCGACGCCGCCGTGGCGACGGCGTCCGGCATGAGCGCGATCCTGTCGTTGCTGCTGGCGACCTTGCGTAGCGGCGATCACATCGTCGCGGCCAAGGGCCTGTTCGGGTCCACGACGGGCTTGCTGAACAACATCATCGGCCGCTTCGGCGTGACGGTCAGCTATGTCGCGCCGGCGGACACCGACGCCTGGCGAGCCGCCGCGCGGCCGAATACCCGGCTGTTCCTGGCGGAAAGTCCGACCAATCCGCTCTGCGAAATCTCGGATATTCCGGCGCTGGCCGACATTGCCCGCGATGTCGGCGTGCTGCTGGCGATCGACAACTGCTTCTGCACGCCGTCGCTGCAAAAGCCGCTGTCGCTGGGCGCGCATCTGGTGCTGCACTCGGCGACCAAGTTCCTGGACGGCCAGGGTCGCGCGGTCGGCGGCGCGGTGGTTGGTGACGCCAAGATCGTCGGCGAGGACGTGTTCAGCGTGCTGCGGACCGCCGGGCCATGCATGAGCCCGTTCAACGCCTGGATCTTCCTCAAGGGGCTGGAGACGCTGGATGTGCGGATGCAGGCGCATTGCCAGCGTGCCGAGCGCATCGCCGCCTGGCTCGCGGAACAGCCCGCGGTCGCGCGCGTCTACTACAGCGGCCTGCCGGATCATCCGCAGCATGCGCTGGCGAGCCGTCAGCAAAGCGCGCATGGCGCGATCGTGGCTTTCGATCTCAAGGGCGGTCAGCCCGCGGCCTTCAAGCTGATCAACGCCACACGACTGTTCTCGATCACCGCGAATCTCGGTGACACGCGCAGCACCATCACGCATCCGCCGACCACGACGCATTACCGGATTGGTCCGGAATTGCGCGCCGAGGCGGGCATCAACGACGGGCTGGTCCGGTTGTCGATCGGGCTGGAGGACGCGGACGATCTGATCGCCGATCTCACGCGCGGTCTCTGACATGGGCGGGCAATCCGCCGTGCTTGCCGCCTATCTGGCGGACGATCCGGTCGACAAGTGCGCGCGGGTGATGGCGTTGGCGCCCGACGATGCCGGGCCGCTGGCGGGACCGATGCCCGATCAGCCGGGCCGACCGGCCGCGCCGCTGCTCATCCATCCGGCGAAGGTTCCCAAGCGCAAGCTCGGCTCGCCGGCGGGGCGGGCGGCGCTGGTGCACGCCGTCGCTCATATCGAATTCAATGCCATCAACCTGGCGCTGGACGCGGTGCTGCGCTTCGCGGGCATGCCCGAGGCGTATTACCGCGACTGGCTGAGCGTCGCCCGCGACGAGGCGCGGCATTTCACGATGCTCAGTGGCCGGCTGGCGGAGCTGGAGACGGCCTACGGCGATCTGCCGGCACACAACGGGCTGTGGGAGATGGCCGAAAAGACCGCCCATGATCCGCTGCACCGCATGGCTTTGGTGCCCCGGGTGCTGGAGGCGCGCGGTCTGGATGTCACGCCCGGCATGATCGAACGCCTGCTCGAGGCCGGAGACAACGAGACCGTCGCGCACCTGCGGGTGATTCTGGCCGAGGAAGTCCGGCACGTGGACATCGGTTCACGCTGGTTCCGGTTCCTGTGCGAGCGCCGTGGCCAGGAACCGGGTGATACGTTTCACGGGTTGCTCGATCGTTACGGCGTGACGGTCGGTCGCGGGCCGCTGAACCTGCCGGCCCGTCGCCGGGCCGGCTTTTCCGAGCAGGAGCTCGAGCTCATCGCGGCTGGCTAGTTGGTCCCGTCCGGTGCGGCCAGCGCCGATGCGGGCACGACCGGAACGGCGATCGAGGACGGCTGGACGGTCGTGCTGTCGATACGCAGCACGCCGACGACCTGATCCAGCAGGTCGGTCACCGGAGGCAGGCCGTGCGGGAAATCGCTGGCGCCGATCGCCACCCGCAGGCTGTGCCCTTCCTGGATGACGAAGCTGGACGGGAAGATTTCCACCTGGGCCAGCACGGCTTCGCCGGGCGTGAGCGGCGTGACGGACTCCTGCGTGAACGGATGCCAGGGCTGGATCGACTGGCCGTCCATCTTGCGCGACTTGGCGACATCCACCTCGCGCAGTGACAGCGTGAGCGTGCCGTTGGTGATTTCGGTGGACACGCCATTCGGGCCGACATCGGTGATCCGGACCGCGACGCTGCCATCGGTCCCCGCCACCGAGGCGACCCACAGATCGGCCTGGATCGGGCCGTTGACGTAGTAGTCCTCGGTCATCGGTTCGGTGGTGTAGGTCACCGCGCCCAGCAACGGGATTTCGTTGACGTTGTTCTGACCCTGGAAGCAGGGCAGCGGCAGCAGTTCCAGCACGCCAGCGGTCCATTGCGAGGAGCTGATGGAGCAGATGCCCTGCACCGGGTATTGAGCGGTGAAGTTCGGTGCTTCCTCCAGCCCGGGCAGGTCGGCCGTCAGGCGCTGGTCGCCGCGCAGGTACCAGCGTTCCAGCCGCGCCTGGGGATGCGGCCAGTCGCTGGCCCGCAGGTAGCGCTCCTCGCCGTAGACATACTGCGTGACGTTCGGAACGGTTTCGGCCTCGTTGTCCATGTCCTTCAGATACCGGTCGAACCACAGCAGGGCGATGTGATCGAGATCGGGCACGCCGTCGGCGGGCAGCCCGGCGCCGAAGGAGGCGTCGATGTGCGTCCACGGGCCAATCAGCAGCTTGCTCGTGGCCTGTCGCTTGATCACGTCGTAGAGCATCGGTTCGCCGCGCTGGAACAGGTCATGCAGACCGCCGACGATGAAGCTCGGTACGCGAATCTTGTCCGCGACTTCGATCGGTGAGCGTGTACGCCAGAACTCGCTGTCGAAGTTCTGGCCGCCGGTGCCCAGCACCGCCTCAAGGATGATCGGCAGGTCGTAGGTGAGGGTGCCGATCAGGTGGTCGACCAGTGTCGACAACGATTCCGGTGACGGGTGCGCCGGGATCAGCCCCAGGCCGGTGACCAGACCGATCCACAACGGGATGAAGCCGACGTTGACCTGTCCGCCGGAGAAGACGATGTCGCGGTAGGCATCGCCCATTGGCACGATGGCGAAGATCGCGTCATGCGCAGGATGTTGCCAGGCCCCGGTATAGATCTGGGTGATGCCCATGAACGACGGGCCCCAGGTGCCGATGCGACCGTTGCTCCAGGGCTGCTCGACGATCCAGTCCAGAACCTCCTTGTAGTCGAGCTGTTCGCGATCGCTGAAGATTTCCCAGGTGCCCTGTGATGTGCCGGTGCCACGGACATCGACCGTCACGTGCGCGTAGCCGTGCTCGACGAAGAACGAGTTGAAGGCAAACCCCTCGATGTAGCCGCTCGCGCTCTTGTTGTACCCGGTCTGGGTCAGGATCACGGGCAGCGGGTCGGCCGCAGCATTGCCATCGGCGTCGGCCGGCAGCATCACCTGCACGGACAGCTTCACCCCGTCACTCATGGTGATGTATTCGGCAGGCAGGCGCGTTGTCGCGGCGTAGTCCGGGTCGCGCTGGTAGTCGAACCATTCCGCCGAGACGGCCGGGTTCTCGGTGTCGCCGGTGGCGCTGCTGTCATCGCTACCGGAACAGCCCGCCAGCAATGCCAGTCCGGTCAGTACGAAATAAACGCCGAGGGTCGCGCCAAAACGCTGCAGGGTCATGTCTGCCTCCTTTCTTGTGTTCGTTGGTGATGCCCGTGAGCATCGGCCCGATCGAACGCCGGGCTGTAGATGACACAAGCATGCAACACCGGGCGACAGAATGCATTGACCGGAATTCGAGTTTTTACGTAGGAAATTGCCGAACCACCGGTAAAACGGCGGCAAACTCGATTCAGGCGGCAGCGAGTTGCGGCGGGGTGATCGGGATGAAGTCGATGGCGCCGTCATCGGCCAGCGTCATCACCGAACCGCCGGTATCCACACGCCAGTCCTCCAGGACATAGCGCTCGATGATCTGCTTGCCGCGCCCGACCCGGTGGATCGCCGGTCGATGCGTGTGGCCATGGATGACGCGTGCGACCTGCTCGGTGCGGGCGGCGGCGTAGAGCGCCTTGTCGTCGACATCGGTGATGTCCAGCGCCTTCATCGGCGTCGCGTCGCGGCTGCGTTGCCGCAGGCGGTCGGCCACGCTCATCCTCCAGCGCTGCGGCATGCCGTAGAAAGCGCGTTGGACGGAAGCGCTGCGAACGATGGCGCGGTAGGCCTGATAGCCGCGATCCTGGGTGCAGTAGCGATCGCCGTGGGTGAGCAGCGTACGCACGCCGGCGAGCTCACCGATCCACGGATCGGGGATCAGCGTGGTGCCGGTCGCGGATGCGAAGATGTTGCCGAGCAGGAAATCGCGGTTGCCGTGCATCACCCGGATTTGCAGGCCGGCGGCGGTGGCGGCGGCCAGTGCATCGATGCTCGCGACGTGTTCCGGCATGGACAAATCGTCGCCCAGCCACACGTTGAACAGATCACCCAGGATGAAGACCGAGGACGCCTCGCGGGCCGGCCCGTCCAGATACTCCACGAAGCGCCGGGTGAGTCCGTCACCCGGCGCCAGGTGGAGATCCGACAGAAAGTGGATCACTCGGAGTCGACGATCCGCACGGACTCGATGACCACCAGCGGCTGCGGCACGTCGGAGCGGAACGGGCCCTGGGCGCCGGTGGGCAGTTCGGCGATCTTGTCGACCACATCCATGCCCTCGACGACCTTGCCGAACACCGCGTAGCCGTAGCCGAAGGAAGTCTCGCTGCGGAAGTCGAGCCGGCCGTTATCGCCATGGTTGATGAAGAACTGGGCGGTCGCCGAATGCGGATCATTGGTCCGCGCCATGGCGATGGAGCCGCGCTCGTTCGACAGACCGTTGTTGGCCTCGTTCTTGATCGGGTCCCGCGTGTCCCTGCGTTGCAGCGACTCGGTGTAGCCGCCGCCCTGGATCATGAAGCCTTCGATCACGCGGTGGAATACGGTGCCGTCGTAGTAGCCGTCGTTGGCGTACTCGACGAAGTTCGCGACGGTGTTCGGCGCCTTGTCGGCGTCCAGTTCCAGCACGATCGGGCCTTCGGAGGTTTGCATGTCCACCCGAACCATGTCGGCCGTGGCAGCAGCGGAAGTTGTCATCAATATCAATCCGGTCAGTAGAGTGGTGCGAGTCAGCATATGCTGTGAATCTCTGCGCTATGGTTCCGGGACGCATCATAATCGGCATGCGTGACAAAACCGACCCCGGCGCTTGTCCCACGCCGAGGAGGGAACATCTAATCGGAGCGTTTGTCCTCTCTACTGAGGTACAAACCAACCATCAGGAGGTAGACCGATGGCGAGTTCAGATGCTGATTTGAAAGCCGTGAAGGACGATCTCGAACGCTTGCGTGCGGATGTGCGCGCACTGGCGGACACGCTGCAGGCCTCGGCCAAGAGCCAGGCCGCCAGCGCCAGGGCGCGCGTGAAGGACAGCGTGGAGCAGGGCCGCGAGCAGCTCGTCGCGACCGAAAAACAGGCCGAGGCCAAGATTGGCGAATACCCGTTGCAAAGCGTCGGAATCGCATTTGGCATCGGCTTTCTGATCGGCCGGCTGGCCGGGCGCTGATCCGCTTGCTGGCCGGCATGCTGGAGGGAGTGCGACGGGGTGCAAGACGAGGGGCGGCGACGTTCCTGGTCTTCGGGTTGATCCTGGCGTGGCTCAGCGTCGCATTGTTTCTGCTGCTGAGCGAATGGTTGCCGGCATCCGCCGCTGCCGCGCTGGTGGCGGTCGCCGTGGCGCTGGTCTACGCGCTCGGTCGCGGCTGGGCCGGCCTGCGGCAACAGCGACGGCAGCGCACAGCGCCGTCGCAAAACGTCACAATCTCGCCGGAGGCGCTGGCGCTGATGCGTGACTGGGTAGGCGACAACCCCTGGATGGCGACGGGACTGGCGGCGGGGCTGGGCTGGGCCACCGCGCAGAACGACCGGCTGCCACTGGAGGCCATGGAACAGCTCGTCGAACTGCTGCGCGGGATCGAGGCCGCGAGCGGCGGCGGGGACGGCGCGTAGCGACAGTGGGCGCGCGTGCGCTCGGTGTTCTGGCTGCCGGACTGTGGTTCGCGCTGCTGACCTCTCCGGCCCATGCGGTCGAGAAGGGGACGGCCCCCGCCGAAACCGGGGCTGTGCTCGAGGTCTTCGTCCGCGAGGGTTGCCCGCACTGCGCGGATGCCAAGGCATTTCTCCCCGGGTTTCTCGCCGAGCGCCCATGGCTCCGCGTGGTCTACCGCCCGGTGGACCGTGACGAGGCGGCGCGTGAGGACCTGATGCGCTATTCGCGCGGAGCAGGTGCGTGGCCGCCTGGCGTGCCCACCTTTGTCTACAACGGCTATCTGATTGTCGGCTTCGAAAGTCCCGAGCGGACCGGGCCGGCGCTCGCCGATCTGGTGGAAGGCACACCGGATGCGCCAGCCGAGCCCGGAGCGCCAACGGTGCCGCGATCGGTTTCCGAGGTCGACACCACGCTGTTCGGACCGCTGAGCGTATCCCGGCTCGGGTTGCCGCTGTTCACCCTCGCGCTGGGATTGCTGGATGGCTTCAATCCCTGCGCGATGTGGGTACTGCTGTTCCTGCTGTCCATGCTCGTTCACCTGCGCGATCGCGCCCGCATGGCGCTCATCGCGGGCACGTTCGTGCTCGTCGGCGGCGCGGTCTATTACGCGTTCATGGCGGCGTGGCTCAACGTGTTTCTCGCGGTCGGACTGCCGACGCTGCTGCGGCTGATCCTCGCCGCGGTGGCCGTCACCATCGGCGCCATCAACCTGCGCGACTTCTTCGTCGAGCGGCAGGGTTTCACCTTGTCCATCCCGGACTCCGCCAAGCCAGGGCTCTACGCGCGCATGCGTCAGATCGTCCGCGCGGAGCATGTGGGTTTCGCGATCGCAGCCGCGGCTGCGCTGGCCGTCGTCGTCAACATCGTCGAATTGCTCTGCACCGCCGGATTCCCGGCGCTGTACACCGCGATTCTGACCCAGCAGGACCTGGGGGCGGCCGCGCACTACGGCTATCTGGGACTGTACATCCTCGGGTATATCGCCGATGACACGCTGATGGTGACGATCGCGGTGATCTTTCTCGGCAGCCGCCGGCTGACCCGGGAGACCGGTCGCTGGCTCAAGTTCATCAGTGGTGCGGTGATGCTGGGGCTGGGCCTCGTGCTGGTGCTGCGGCCCGGCTGGCTGCTGTAGGTCTCAGGCGGCGGCCGTCTGCCGCCGGGACGTCGACGCGCTCTCCACCGCGGCGAGCGCGGCATCGAGCACCGCCATGCCCGCATCCGGCGCGTGGCTGCCTTCGGACAGGACACGGCGAAAATTCCGTCCACCCGGCTGGCCGTGGTAAAGGCCCAGCAGGGGACGGATCATCCGACCCAGCGGCGTGCCCCGCGCCAGTTCGGCCGCCACATGTCCGCGGTAGGCTTCCAGTGCCTCGCCACGGCTGATCGGCGGGCGTGCATCCCCGAACAGCGCCGAATCCACCTCGCTCAGCAGATACGGCCGCTGATACGCGGCCCGGCCGATCATCACGCCATCGACATGCGCGAGATGCTCGTGGGTCTGATCCAGCGTCTCGATGCCGCCGTTGATCGCGATGGTCAGGTCCGGTCGCGCCTGCTTGATGCGGTAGACGAAGTCATAGCGCAGCGGCGGAATGTCGCGGTTCTCCTTCGGCGACAACCCGTCCAGCCAGGCCTTGCGCGCATGCACGATGAACACCTCGCAGCCGGCGGCCGCCACGGTGTCGATGAACTGCTCAAAGGGTTCGTAGGCATCCTGCCGATCGATACCGACCCGCGTCTTCACCGTTACCGGAATGCTCACCGCCGCCTGCATCGCCGAGACGCATTCGCCGACCAGCGCGGGCTCCGCCATCAGACAGGCACCGAAGCGACCGTTCTGCACCCGGTCCGACGGGCAGCCAACGTTCAGATTGACCTCGTCGTAACCCCAGTCCTCCGCCAGCTTGGCGCAATGGGCGAGGGCGGCGGGATCGCTGCCACCCAATTGCAGCGCGACCGGATGCTCCGACTCGCCATACGCCAGATGCCGCTCCAC
The DNA here is from genome assembly GCF_964000955.1 of uncultured Abyssibacter sp. NCBI lineage: Bacteria > Pseudomonadati > Pseudomonadota > Gammaproteobacteria > Chromatiales > Oceanococcaceae > Abyssibacter > uncultured Abyssibacter sp. The sequence goes on along the minus strand of NZ_CAXFCL010000208.1, from coordinate 3,634 downwards.
ATCGCCGTGAATCAACGCGCCCGTCGTCACCATCTCGGTGTAGAGCAGGGCATGCCCCGACAGAATGCGGTGGAAGGCCCGGCAGTGCCGGTCCGTCCAGTCCATCATCGGTGCGACGCTGAAGCGCCACTGCCCAGAAATTGAAGAATTACGCGACAAAACAGTTGCTTATCGTGGTTTCTTGTCCTCCATGGGACACGCGTTTTTGTGCATTTAGAGGTATTATAGAGACGGTGGTGCACAAAAAAGTGCACAACGAGTGAGCGTTGTGCACCGGAATTGGAGGAAGAATGGCGACCATAACTAAGTGGAAGAATGCGAACGGGACGATGTCATATCGGGCCCTCATACGTGTCAAGCGAGAGGGCAAGATTATCGCGTCTGAGTCCCGCACGTTTCCGCGTCGTGCCATGGCCGAGAACTGGTCGCGTAAGCGCGAGACCGAGATCAAAGGGGAGGGCAGTACTCGAAAGCTGGCGCTAAAAGACATCACCGTTGGCGACGTCATCCACCGCTATCGTGCCGAGTACGAACAGCTCAGTGGATGGGCTCGCTCAAAACGTGAGCATCTGCGGTTCCTCGCCAAGCACGATATCGGGCGCGTCAAAGTCCAGGACCTGACGAGTCAGGTGTTGATCGACCATGTGCGGACAAGGCGACAGGCTGGTACAGGGCCATCAACTGTCATGAACGACATCACTTGGCTGAAAGCCGCGTTCTCGCCGATGAATGTCGCGTGGGACTTACCGTTCGATATGACTGTGTTTGAAGACGCTCTGCAGTTCAGCCGCGACCAGAAACTCGTCCGTCGTTCACGGCGACGTACGCGTCGCCCGACAAAGGATGAATTGAGCCGGCTCGACAAGTACTTCGCGCAGTCTGATCAGAACGCCATGATCCCCATGCAGGAGTGCGTCAAATTTGCGCTCGCGTCCTCACGCCGACAAGCCGAGATCACCCGGCTTCGGTGGGACGACTTGATTGAGAAGGATCTTGTGATTGTAGTGCGGGACGTGAAGCACCCTCGCACCAAGAAAGGGAATGACCTTGAAAGCAAGCTCACGCCCGAGGCGCTCGAGATCATCAAACGCCAGCCGCGAACCAGTGAACTGATCTTCCCGTACAACCCCAAGTCCGTTGGAGCACGGTTCACCCGCGCTTGCCGAATACTCGGAATTCAGGATCTCCGCTTCCACGATCTCCGTCACGAGGCTACATCGAGGTTGTTCGAGCGCGGGTATGCGATCCACGAGGTGGCAGCGTTTACGCTCCACCTGGATTGGAACATCCTTCGCAGCTATACACATTTGAAAGCGAAGGATGTTCCAACCCGGCCGTATCAGGCGGCATAGGCCATCCCGATGTGGTGGCGTTTGGCTTGAGCGCGTTGCTCGTCGATGAGTTGTGCGAGATCTTCGATGTGGACGAACCAAGGTGACTTTTGCGATCCCGTCCGAAATGTCGGAACGGGTAGTTGATTAGTCGCGGCCTTGCGTCGGGCCTGACCTTCTTCCATCCCGAAAAAATCGCCGCAAATCGCGGTGAGTTCAACGATGGGGCTGCCGAATCTTTGGACCAGGATTTCTGCAGTAGAACGGTTCATGGTGATATACGTGGTGTGCATGTACATCATCAAAGGGACGGGGCCGGACATTTGCGCATCGCATGACCGCTGGGGCACTTATTTGGCCGATTGCATCTCGTCGAACTGGCCGCGTTGTGCCAACAGCCGTCATTCGCAGGTCAGTTTTTTCTCTTGCCAAGCCGTCCGTCTGACCGGGACCGAACCCGTTTACTGATAAACCGGACACCGGTCGTTTCGGGGTTCTCCAGGGGGCGTAGTACCCCCTCCATCGCATCCCGTCGCCCCGTGTGAGAAAAAAATCAATGCTGAGGCACTTTGTTCGCCAAGTGATTGTCTGAGTTCCGACTTATCAGATAGACTTCAAGCAGTCCTCCTCAGCTACGTTCTCGTCACTTGCATATCAATTATCACAAATTGGTCTGTTTCCTGGTCATCCTCGTGCTGGCCAGCCGCATCCTGGGCGCGCATGCCCATGCGTGCTCGGACGGTGACCTCGACTGCCTGAAGGAAGCGCATGCAGACGCGATAGCCCACGTTAGTGAATCGTGCGCAGACGAGACCTGTATAGACACCAAGGTTGAAGCGGCAGACGGCATCCTGGTCAAGCTGCTCGACGTCGATGAAAGCGATTTGCTCGCCGTTGTTGCAGCTGTATTGCTGGGCTTGTTTATCGCGCCGCGCATATTGCTCGTCGCGCAGCGCACCACGCCGGTGCCTCGCCGCCGTGTTGGTCTCAGCCCCCCAGCGCGAGCCCCGCCCTTAGCACTCTAGATATCGCCTCCGGTGCCAATGCGGCACCGCCATGCGCCTTTTCGGCGCAACGATTTCTGGAGTCACCATGTCTGGTTATTTTTGCCGGATGGCGCTTTTCGCCATCGGGTTCACTTGGCTTGCAGCGGGCCATGCACAACCGCAAACCGCTGACGCCCTGACCTTGGGCGAGACGATTCAACGGGTCACCGACAACAACCCGTCCCTGGCGGCCTATGCGCCGCGTTTGAAGGCCTTGGCCGGGGAGCGAGCTTCAGCGTCGCTTTCACCGCCGTTGGCGCTCAATGCCGAAGCGGATGAGTTTGGCGGGACCAATGAAGCACAGGGCATCGACGGCGTTGAGTTAACGCTGGCTCTTTCCAGCGTCATCGAGCTGGGTGATCGTCCTGCCTTCCGCACCGCCATTGTTGATGCACGGGAAGGGTTGTCCGTTGCGCAGCGACGCACGCAGTTGCTGGATGTGCAGGCCAAAGCTGCCCGGTTGTTTGTAGAACTGGCTGCGCTGCAGCAGGAGCTTGAGGTCGCCCGCCAAGCGGAGGATCTTGCGCGCCAAGCTGAAGAGACCGTGGGCCGGCGGGTCAGCCGTGCACGCGCTCCACAAGCGGAACTGGACCGCGCCAAGGCCGCAACGGCCCGCGCCAGCCTGGAGGTGGGCCATATCGAGCATCAGCTGCCGACTGTGCGGACCAAGTTGGCCGCGTTGTGGGGTGCTGAGCAGCCCGGATTCCAGGTAGTTGATGACGATGCGCTGTTTCATCCCGGTAGCGCAGGGGCCTTCGAACCGATGGTCGAAGCACTGAACCGCAACCCGGACCTTCAGCAACTGGCCAGCCAAGAGCGAATCCAAACGGCCAGCTTGCGCCTGGCCCAGTCAAACGCGCGTGGCGACATTCGCTGGCGGGCGGGTGTGCGTCGGCTGGAAGGCAGTGATAGCACAGGCCTGGTTGCCGGGGTGAGCATTCCCTTGTTCTCCGGCCGCCGCGCGCAGGGCGACATTGCCGCCGCGACGGCGCGACGCGAGGCCGCCCGGTTTGATTCGCAGGCCGCCGTTATTGCCGCACGCGCGACGCTGTTTGAAGCGTGGCAGCACCGGACCCACGCCATCGAGGCGTTCGCCATGTTGCGGGATGCGGTCATCCCCAGGTTGGAGTCTGCCCTGGCAGACACACGTGAGGCCTACCGGGCTGGGCGCTACAGCTACCTGGAGTTGATTGCCGCCAGGCAAGAGCTGATCGATGCGCGTCTGGCGCTCGTCAACGCTGCACGCCGTGCCCATCT
>NZ_CAXFCL010000207.1:0-22434 GCF_964000955.1 uncultured Abyssibacter sp. | reverse complement strand
GTGTTCGCCTGCGCTACTGGCGCCAGGCCGACCGCACGGCCTGGATCCTCGACGAGATTGGCAAGGAACGTCCGATCACGGTCGGGATCGCTGTCGATGCCGGGCAGGTCCGCTCGCTGCGCATCCTTGTCTACCGGGAGTCCCGTGGCTGGGAGGTTCGCCACGAGTTCTTCACCCGGCAGTTCGACGGCGCCGACCTGACCGACCGCGACAAACTGAGCCGACCGATCGACAACATCTCCGGAGCGACCCTGTCGGTGAGCGCCGTGAGCAGGCTGGCCCGCGTGGCCCTGTTGCTGGATCAGCACGTCCGCGGCTCATGACCGCGCGGCGGCGTCTGCGACGCTGGCATCGCAGGATCGGGGTCGTGTCGGCCGTGGTCGTGCTGGGGCTGGTCGTGACCGGTCTGCTGCTCAATCATGCTCCCTCGCTGGAGCTGGATCGCTCACGGGTCGGCCTGTCCTGGGTGCTGGATCGCTACGGCGTCGACATCGAGCCTCCGGCGCGCGGATACGCGGTCGACGGGCACTGGCTCAGCGTCTGCGGCGGTGAGCTGTTCCTCGACGATCGGCCCGTCACGGACCTCGCGTCGCTATCCGGTGGCGTTTCGCTTGACGGACTGATCGTCGCCGCCGCCCCAGCCGTACTCGTGTTGCTGGACGGGCAGGGGGGCGTGATCGAGCGCTTGGCCCTGGACGCCCTGCCGGGAAGGATTTCCGAGATCGCGCGGGTCGACAGCGGTATCGCTCTCCGGGTCGACGGGCGCTGGCTGGCATCCGATGTCGATTTGCTGGGCTGGGAGCCGGTTGCCTCGCCGCCCAGGCCGGCGGAGGCCCGGCCGCTGCCAGCGGACCTGGCGAGCAGAATCACTCACCGGTCCCGTGCCCGGCAACTGAGTTGGGAGCGCGTGCTGCTGGATGTGCACAGCGGGCGTTTTTTCGGTCCGTTCGGGCCCTGGGTGCTCGATTTTTTTGCCGTATTGCTCGGCTTTCTCGCGCTGAGCGGTTTCTGGCTCTGGTCGCGACAGCGCTGACCCGGATCTACCCGGGCGCCTTTTTGCATTCGGTATTGCAAATAAGAATCCCTATCAATAAGATTGTCATGCGCTAATTCCCTGAGGGTTAGTGCTCGCGCCGAGCTGGCCCCGGCGCGACGGCTTTCTTCGCCATTTCCGGGTGGTTCTGATCACATGTCCAATTCACTGAACCGGCCCTCCTCGCGGTGGCCGGGTGTGGTTCTTGCGCTCGTTTGCCTGCTCCCCGCGGGGGGTGCGATGTCCGCTCCGGCGCAGTCCGATGCCGGCAGCCTGGAGACGCTGCGTGATGCGATCGAGCGTCAGCAACAGACGATCGAGCGGCAACAGGAACAGATCAACGCGCTGGTCGAGCACATCGAAGCCGAGGAACAGGAGCGCTCGCATGCGAGCGAACGCAGGCTGACCTGGGAAGGCTACGGCGTCGCCAACTACCAGCACTACGATTTCTACGAGAACACCCAGGACGACGATCCCGAATCGCGTGCGCGCACCGATATCGAGCGCATCGTGCTGGCGCCGACCTTTGATTTCGGCAACGGCTACGCCTTCGTCGCCGAGATCGAGTTCGAGCATGGCGGCACCGGCGCCACGATCGAGTTCGAGCCGGAAGAGGCCGGCGAATTCGAGGCCGAGGTCGAGAAGGGCGGCGAGATCGTGCTGGAGCAGGCCCATCTGCGGATCGAGAAAGGCCCGTTGCTGAACTTCCGCATCGGCGAGATTCTCGTGCCGTTCGGCATGGTCAACACCCATCACGAGCCCAGCCAGTATTTCGCGATGGAACGCTCGCTGGCCGAGACCGCGCTGATTCCGTCGGTGTGGCACGAGGCCGGCGTCGAGTGGTACGGCGCGATCGGCCTGCTGCGCTATCAGTTGCAGCTGGTGACCGGTCTGGATTCGTCCGGATTCTCCGGGCCCGAGTTCGTCCGTGGAGGCATGCAGGGCAAGCTGGAGTTCGACAACGCCGACGATCTCGCGGTGGTTGGTCGCGTTGACTACAGCCTGGGCCCCGGGGTGTTGCTGGGCGGCGCGTTCTACTACGGCGACAGCGCGAACAACCGGCCGCGCAAGAATCTCGACGTCAGCGCCGTCGTTACCCTGATCGAGCTGCACGGTCGCTACGAACGCGGTCCGCTGACGGTGCGGGGCCAGTACACGACCGGAACCATCGAGAACGCGGACGCCGTTACCAGTGCGAACTACAGCACCTTCAACGGCGGCGAACTCGGCATCTCCCGAACCCCGGTGGGCAGCGAGGCGGAGTCCTATTTCATCGAGGCGGGTTACGACCTGCTGTCGCTGTTCCGTCGATCGGACGACCGCCTGGACATCTTCGCCCGCTATGACGCCTACGACACCCACGCCGACACGGAAGGAAACATCGTCCGCGTGGCGCGCTACGAGCGCGAAGCGACGACCGTCGGCCTGAACTACAAGCCGTTTCCGGGCGTGGTGTTCAAGGGCGAGTACTCCTATCGGGAACACGCCGGCTCGACCGGCAACGAGCAGGAAGTCTACGGCCTCGGCCTCGGCTTCGAATTCTGACCTCGCCTGCGACGACGGGGTGAACCAACAGGCCTGTCCTCAGGCCACAGGAGCGGAACAATGCGGATGATCAAGCAGACGAAACCGGCCGTCGCGGCGACGGCGCTGATGGCGGCGGCGATGGCGGCCGGATGCGGCGGTGACAGCGGCGGAGGCAGCGGTGACAACCAGGTCAGTTTCGATGCCAGCGCGATGATCGCCAACGAGGCGACCAGCGTCATCACCCAGACCTATCAGAACCTGAACACGCAGGCGGCTGCGCTGCTGACCGCCGTTCAGGCGCTGAACGACGGCGATGCCACCGAGGCGGAGCTGGATGCCGCGCAGGCGGCCTGGCGGAATGCGCGCGTGCCCTGGGAAAGCAGCGAAGGCTTTTTGTTCGGCCCGGTGGACGCGCTGGGCGTGGACCCGGCCATCGACAGCTGGCCGCTGAACACCCCGGACCTCAAGGATTACCTGGAGAACAACCCCAACGCCACGCAGTCGGACATCGAGAACGCCGGCGATGATCTGCGCGGGTTCCACGCGATGGAGTGGCTGCTGTTCGGGCTGGATGACGACGGCCAGACCAACAACGACATGGCCGTGGCCGACCTGGTCGGGCAGACCGGCGCGCAGAACTATCTGGTCGCACTGGCGCAGGCGTTCCAGGCGCAGACCGAGTTGCTGGAAGATTCCTGGACCACCGACTTCAACGGCAACGGTCCCTACATGAACGACGTCGCGAACCCGGGTGCGGGTCAGCTGTTCGTCTCGCAGGGCGCCGTGGTCGAGGAGCTGATCGGTGGGATCATCGGCATCGTCGATGAGGTGGGCAACGCCAAGATCGCCGACCCGCTGGGTGCGTCGCTGGGCGAGGCTGACACCACGCAGGTGGAATCGCAGTACAGCTGGAACTCGCTGACCGACTTCCACAACAACGTCCAGAGCGTGCTCAACGCCTACACCGGCAAGCTGGGCTTCGATCCGGATGCCGATGTGGTCTCCGGTTCGCTCAACGGCTTGTTCGCGTTCGTCGAAGCACATGATCCGGTGCTCGCGGCCCGCGTCTACGACGAGATCCTCGCGGCACAGAGCCGCATCGCCCTGATCAAGGGTGACGGCGATGACTCGACGACCGAGATCACCGGCAGCGCCAAGCCGTTCCGGGAACAGATCCTGACGGCCGAGGGACGCGCGCTGATCGATGACGCGGTCGACGCGCTGCACACGCTGTTGCAGACACTGGACACCGAAGTGGCGCCGCTGGTCGCGGACACCGACTTCGGCGGATAGGCAAACCGGTGAGGGGTTGCCCGTCCACCATCGGTGGACGGGCCTGACAACCCGCTCGGGCGGCGTCCGGCCATGCAGTGGCCGTGGCGCCGTTCTCGTGAGCGGAGTGAAAAGCGGGGCGGACGAGAGACGTGAAGAAACATCGGATTTCGCGGCGGGCGATCGCCCTGGCCGCGGTAGCCGTGCTGGGACTGGCCGGCTGTGGCGGCGGTGGAGATGGGGGCGACGACACGCCGCCATGGGCCTTCGTGACGACGCTGGGTGGTGACACCACCAACTTCACCGGCAACCAGTCCAGTTCGGGCTTCGATACGCCCGCCGCCAATCTGGACGGCGCCCCGCTGGACCTGCACTTGCAGGGCGACGCCGACTTCGAGGTCAAGTTCATCCGCGCGCCCAGCGAGGACTTTCCCGAACAGGACGGCGTCGGCCCGGTGTTCAACAACGACGCCTGCATCGAGTGTCACACGCGGGACGGCCGCGGCAACTACACGATCACGGCGTTGCAGGCCGAGCCGGAGGAATGGACCCGGCTGGGGGCCAACGAATCGATCTTCCTGCGGATCAGTACCGAAACCGGCGAGGCCTGCGCGCCGACACCGGACAACTGCTATTGCGCGCCGAAGCCGGTGCCGGGGTTCTCCGATCAGCTGTTCCATCGCGGCGTGCAAAGCCTGCGCGCCGATTCGGCGTTCACCGGTCAGGCCGATGTGTATGTCCGGTTCGAGACCTCCACGGTGACCTATGCCGATGGCGAGGCGGTGACGCTTTACAAGCCCGTCTTCGAGATCCGCAATCCCTACGATCAGCCCGGGGAGCGGCCCGGTGACAACGAGCCGCCGGTCAGCCGCCTGCTCCAGGCGGACGTGCGCAGCAGCCCGCGCATGGGGCTGCCGATGTTCGGGCTCGGGCTGCTGGAGGCCATTCCGCAAGCCGACATTCTTGCGCTGGCCGATCCGGAGGACGCCGATGGCGACGGCATTTCCGGCCGGGCCAACTGGGTCTGCGACGAGGTCAAGCGGCGGCAGGGCGATCCCGAACCGCGCAGCCTTGGCCGCTTCGGCTGGAAGGCGAGCACGCCGAGCGTGCTCATGCAGGGGGCGGGTGCCTACCGTGGCGACATCGGCATCACCAACTACCTGTTCCCGGACGAGAGCATCGCCGGCACCGCGCTTTACGACGCCTACATCGCCGAACACCCGGATGACGACGGTCAGCAGGGTGCGGAGGTGGGCGAGGACATCGTCAAGGCCGTGACCTTCTACTCCAACACCCTGGCGGTTCCGGGGCGGCGCAACGCCGATGATCCGGGCGTGCTGCGCGGCGCGCAGCTCTTCGATCAGGCGGGTTGCACGGGCTGTCACACGCCGCGGTTCGAAACCGGGACCCACCCGGGCATCTGGGGGCCGTCAGGCACGGTGGAGGTGCCGCAGGTCGCCGGGCAGATGATCTATCCGTTCTCCGACATGCTGCTGCACGACATGGGCGAGGGGCTGGCGGATGGTCGTTCCGACTTCGGGGCGGACGGTCGCGAGTGGAAGACCCGCCCGCTATGGGGCATCGGCCTGACCCGAACGGTGAATCCGCTGGCGGGGTATCTGCACGACAGCCGGGCCAGAACGCTGCCCGAGGCGATTCTGTGGCATGGCGGCGAGGCCGAGGCGGCGAAGGAGGCCTTCCGGACCATGGACAAGAGCGATCGTGACGCGCTGATCGCATTCCTGGGATCGCTGTAGCCGCGCGTTCGGGTCTCGCTGCCTTGCTGGCTTCGTGATTCCCGATGACCTGAAGGTCCCCCCGAGAGGGCGTTCGCGCCCGCGCCGCGCGATTGACTGTATTGATGATCCTGTCATGATTGAGAATCGTTCCTATTTACAGTCAGTGTTTCGGGGGAAGACGATGGTGCACGGACGCGCCCGGTGCTGGGGCCACGGTTTCCGGCGGATTGCCGCGATGTGGCTGCTGGCCCTGTCGATGAGCGCGACCGCGCAGACCGACGGCGACCAGCCCGAGCCATACGACGAGACGGTGCCGGTGGGTACGGAGCCGTCCGCGGAGTCCGACGAGCCGACGCTGCATCTCGACGACGTGGTTGTTCGCGGGGAGAAGCTTGAGCGGTCGCAGACCGACGTGAGCAGCAGCGTGCAGGTGGTCTCGCGCGAGGAGCTGGAGTCGGCCAGCATGGATGACATCTACGACGCGATCGGACGCACCGCCAACGTCAATCTCGATTTCGCCGATCTCGGCCGCGCCGGCGGTTTCTCGATCCGCGGTATTTCCAATACCGGAGTCAGCGACCAGAGTTTCTCGTCCAGCACGCCGCTGGCCAGCATCTACGTGGATGGCGTGCCTCTGTCGGCCGCCGGTGCCCGCGGCGGTCCGCTGGAATTGTGGGATGTCGATTCGGTGGAGTTCCTGCGTGGCCCGCAGTCCACCCAGCAGGGGCAGGGCGCGCTGGCCGGGGCGATCGTCGTCAACACGCGTGACCCGGAAGACTACGCCAGCGTCCGCGCCCGGCTACGGCACGGCGATGACGGCTATCGGCAACAGGCGGTCGCGGTGGGTGGCCCACTGGGTGGGCGCTTCGGAATCCGGCTCGCGGCGGTCAGCGAGGAGGCGGATGGCGCCGCCTACAACATCACCCGGGACGAACCGGCCGACTTCTACGAGCGCCACAACCTGCGCGCCAAGCTGGGCTGGCTGGCGCGTGATCCCGGCGATGCGTCCGCGGTGGTGACCGTGACCCGCTCCGATCACCTGTTCGGCCAGTCGCAACTCGTGGGCGATCCGCAAGAGCGCCAGACCGTCGCCAACGATCCCGAGCAGGCCGACACCACCACGGATGTGGCCAGTCTGCGTGCCGGGTTGCCCATCACCGAGCACTGGTCCTTCGAAACCGTCACCGGTCGGGCGGAGACCGAACTGTTCCAGGAGGACGACTACAACGCCAGCGCGGAGGACGACGGCATCATCGTCAATCGCTTCGAGGACGAGACCTTGACCCAGGAGCTGCGGCTCAGCTTCCAGGGGCTGGACTGGTTTGGTGGCCCGGTGCGCGGCGTGATCGGCGCCTACACCTCGCGGCTGGATGGCGACAGCGGGCTGGATGTGGTCGACGGCAGGGTCTTCAACGTCGGCCTGATCAGCCTTTATCTCGACACCCAGGTGGATGTCGAGCAGCGACGCGAGGGCTACGCGCTCTTCGGTGATCTGGAGTGGACGTTCCTGCCGCGGTGGACGCTGCTCGCGGGATTGCGGCTGGACCGGGAGTCGATGGACTACCGCTACGCATCGAACAACGATCTCGCGTTCACCCGGGACGGGCCGCCGCTGGCCGCCGACGTGATCGGTGACCTGATTGGTCCGCAGATCGGCCTGCCCGAGGATGGTGAGGGCATGGGTTCGGCCGATTCCGACGCCCTGCTGCCGAAACTCGGTCTGCGCTACAACTGGAGCGAGTCCGCTGCCGTCGGCCTGACCGTGCAGCGTGCGTATCGCGCCGGCGGCCTCTCCGTGAACTTCATCCGGGGCACGTTCAACACCTTCGAACCCGAGTACACGCTGACCACCGAACTGTTCGCCCGCGTGGCGCTGTTCGACCGGCGCCTGCGGCTGCGCGCCAATGTGTTCCACACCGACTGGACCGATCAGCAGGTGTCGGTGCAGTTGTCCGATGACGTGAACGACACCCAGACCGAGAACGCGGGCGAGTCGCGTCTCTATGGCGCCGAAGTCGAGGCTGATGCCCGCATTCTGTGGAATCTCGACGGCTTCGTCTCGCTTGGCTATTCGCGTACCGAGTTCCTGGATTTCCGGAGCACGGCGGGGGACTACACCGGCAACGAGTTTCCCAGCGCGCCGCGGCGCACCGGCGCCATCGGCCTGCGCTACGGCGGTCCGGCCCTGGGGCCTTATGCGCAGCTGGACCTGACCTATGTCGACGAGCAATACCGGCAGGCCGACAACAATCCGGAGCAACGGAGCGATCCGTACGCATTGCTCAACGGCCGGATCGGCTGGCGTTTCGGGTCGCTGGAACTCTACGTCGCCGGGCGCAACCTGCTGGACCGCTTCTATCTGACGCAACGCGCCTTCGATCGCTTCCGTGCCGGCGAGCCACGCACGATCTTTGGTGGCGTCGAGGTGCAGTTTGAGTAGTGTCCCCTGCGGCTGTCGTCAGGCGACGGTCGGGGTGTGGTTGCTGGTATCCGGTGTCGTGGTCGCGCTGCCGTCCCGGGCGGCCGAGGCGGAAGAGGACCGGCGCGGCGAGATCGTCGAGACCATTCCGGTCCGGCCGCTGGAACCGGAGGACGAGACAAGAGAGACCGAGGAGCCCCTGGAGCTGGCGCCGATGAAGGTCACGGGCGAACTGCTGACCCGCGACGCGAACCGCACCGTCAGCAGCGTGTCCGTGCATGACGGTCTCGAGATCGAGCGCGGAACGGCGCAGGATGTCTATGACGTCATCGCCGCGACGCCGAACGCCAGCCTTGATGACAGCGATTACGGTGTCGGTGGCATGACGCTGCGCGGCATTGGCAGCTACGGCGCCAGTGGCTCGGGCGCCTATGCTGCCTACGGCACTTCCTCGGCGGTTGTCGTCGACGGAGTGGGGTTGCCGCGTTCGGCGTTGAGCTATGCGGACCTGTCGGCCTTCGATCTGGAGACCGTGGAAATCCTGCGCGGCCCGCAATCGACCGGTCTGGGGCGCAACGCGATGGCGGGCGCGGTGATCATCAACACGGTGGCACCGGAGCCGGCCTTCGATTTCATGCCGCGACTGCGCGGCCGCTTCACCCGAGGCGACGAGAACCTGCACCAGTACGCGGGTGCGGTGGAGGCCACACTCTGGCCGGAGAAACTCGCCTTGCGGCTGGTGCACGATGATCGCGCCGACGACGGCGACATCGTCAACGCCACGCGTGACGAGGACGATTGGGCACGGCGAGACTCCAGCACCACGCGCCTGCGTGTGCGGTTGCAGCCTGGCGGGGTCGATGGCCGCTACGACGCGCTGCTGAGCCTGGCGGATTTCAGCCACTACCGCGGCAGCCGCTACGTGCCGCTCAGCGAGGAATACAGCCGCGTCGCCTTGGCCAACGCGCCGCAGGACTATGACAACCACTCGCGCCTGGCCGCGCTGGAGCAGCGGTTCCGGTTGAGCGAGCGCTGGGCTGTGCGGGCGGTATCGGCCTACATCCGCTCCGAAACCGTCAGCCGGTATGACACCGACTATGGGGCGAGTGACTCGGGTGGAACAAGGCAGCAGGAGAATGCGAAGGCCGTGTCGCAGGAACTCCGGTTCGAGTTCACCGGCGAGGCCTTGCAGGCCAGCTTCGGCGCGTACTACTACCGCGACGAAAATAGCGACGCGACAAGCGGTTACATCGACATCACCGGGTCTCTGGACGCCAATGGCTTGTGCGCGTTGACGATCCTGTGCGCGGTGCCGCTGGGACGGGTGAACTACGCCTCGCGGAATCCGGCGGAGGTCGAGGATATCGCCGCGTTCGGAGAGTTCGACTGGTCGCTGACGGAGCGACTGACGTTCACCGCGGGATTGCGCCTGGATCGCGAGCGCAACGAACGCGTGATCGCGACCAGCTACGACGGCAACACGACGATATATGCCGCCGCCGTGCGCTTGCTGGTCGCCGCCGGCGCGCTGCCGCCGGAGGAGACGATCGTCGTCTCACGTGAGTTCTCGGAAGTGCTGCCCAAGGTTGCCGTGAGCTACGAGCTGTTCGAAGACTGGTTTCTCGGTGTCGGTTACGCCGAGGGGTATCGCCCGGGTGGCGACGGCTACAACCAGGTCTCGGGTCGCTACTTCAGCTTCGATTCCGAGCGGACCGGCAACTATGAACTGTCGTTCAAGGGCCGCCATGCACCGTGGCGCCTGCAGGCCGCGCTGAACCTGTTCTACACCGAGTGGAACGACATGCAGATTCAGCTCGGCGAAGGCACGGACAACTACATGGGCAACGCCGGTCCCGCCTACATCCACGGCGGCGAACTGGAACTGCGCTGGCGGCCGCTATCGTCATTGCAAGTCGTGGGCGGGTACGGCGAGACGCACGGACGTTTCGGTTCCGGTGTCGTGACCGCCGATGATGTCGACCTGTCCGGAAACCGCCTGCCCAAGGCGCCGGAATACTCCGGTGTGCTGGCGCTGGAATGGTCGCCGTGGGGCGGACTGATGATTCGTCCGGAAGTGCAATGGACAGGCACGGCGGCCGCGAATTCGGACAATCAGCCCCAGCACGAACTCCCCAGCTACCGGCTGCTGAACCTGGCTGTACGCTGGCATGTCGGCCGTGTCGGTTTCTACGTCGTCGGGACCAATCTTGACGACGAGCACTTTCGCCGCGACGCCAACAACTACAGCGTTGGTGGCGGGGACGTGGTCAGCCTGGGCGAAGGCCGGCGGCTGGCGGGTGGCGTGGAGTTCGAATTCTGACCGGTCGGATCAATCGTCACGAGCTGGCGCGATGTCCTGCGGTTTTTCGCGTCGGTCAGGATGCGAATGACCTAGTTCGTTCCGGTCGTGCCGGTCGTCGACGGGACTTCTCGACTGTCGCTGTCGGCCGCATCAATCACTGTCACGATCGCGCCCAGCGCGGCCCCCGCGGCCGCTCCCATTGCGCCTCCGGCTGAAGCCGTGCTCCCGGTCTTTGCCGCATTGCCTGCGGCCGTGCCGGTCTGCGTCTCCGTGTCGGTCTGCGTCTTCACGTCCGTTGTGTTGCCCGTGGTCTTCGCGGTTGTTACCTGGGTTGGCCCTTCGTCTGAGTATCTCGAGGGGCAGGCTGCAAGCACCAGCAACGAGACTACGGCGATCAGGATGGATTTCACTTGCAGACCTCCACAGGGGACTGGAATGGATGGAAATCTGTTCTTCTCTGGAGATATTGTCAACAGAAATGTTTAGATCACATAAATTTCACATTTAATGGAAGACTGAAACTTGTCAGTTGTTAGTCAAATATTTGAAATTAATGATTATTTTATGATCTACGTTCTCTGGTGAGCCTTCAGAAACATTGATGTATTCAAATGCGTTATCAGGGGGCGGAGGGCGAGGGAAGTTACCGCGCGCCAAGGCGGTCAGGCGCTCAATCGGTGGTGGGGCGTGCAGGCTTACTTCAACGAAGAGCTTGGAGCTGCGTGTCGGAGGCGTCGTTGCTCGAACTCAGGCCGGAACAGTCCCGAACGGTTGAGCTTGCAGGGGGCGAATGACTGCGCCGGCGGGTTGAGTTGAGTCCACGCCTGGGAGGTACGTTCGGGCGTGGGTGGTGCAGCGTCCGCGGCTACACACTCGGGTCAAAGCGATCCGCGTTCATGACCTTGGTGCCGGCGGCCAGGAAGTCCTGGACGGATCTCAGGCGTCCGGCAGCATCGCGCCCGGATTGAGAATGCCGTTCGGGTCCAGCGCCGCCTTGAGCGCTCGCATGGCATCCAGCGCGACGGATGACTTGTAGCGGCGCAGCTCGTGGCGCTTGAGCCGGCCGATGCCGTGCTCGGCGGAGCAGGAGCCGTCCAGCTCCGCGACGATGTCGTGCACGACGCGGTTGCAGCGCTCCCACTCTGCGAGAAAGGCGTCGCGGTCGCCGTCCACCGGCTGGCTGACGTTGAAGTGGATGTTGCCGTCGCCCAGATGGCCGAAGGGGCAGACCCGTGCGCCGGGCAGGGCCGCTTCCACGGCCGCCGTGGCACGTTCCAGGAACTCGGGTATGCGGGACAGCGGAACCGAGACATCGTGCTTGATGCTGGCGCCATCCTGCTTCTGCGCTTCGGGGATGCTCTCCCGCAGTCGCCACAGCGTCTGGGCCTGGGCGCGGGATTCGGCGATGACCGCGTCGATGATCTCGCCGGCCTCGAAAGCCTCTTCCAGCACGGTCTCGAAGATCGGTCGCAGTTCACCATCCTCGCGACCGCCGCTGATTTCCACCAGCAGGCTCCAGGGCGGCATGTCGTCGAAGGGCGGGCGGCAGTCCGGGATGTGGAGCGTGGCGGAGGCAACGCTGATGGCGGACATCAGCTCGCAGACGCTGACGCGGCCGTCGCTGGCCTGCTGGAGGCGATTCAATACCGACAATGCGCTGTCGACATTCTCCAGCGCCAGCAGCGCCGTTTGCACGTCGCCGGGCTGAGGGAACAGGCGCAGCACCGCCGCGGTGATGATGCCCAGCGAGCCCTCGGAGCCGATGAACAGGTCGCGCAGGTCGTAGCCGGTGTTGTCCTTCTTCAGCATCGACAGGCCGTCCCAGACGCGCCCATCGGCCATCACGACCTCCAGCCCGAGGGCGAGGTCACGCGCCACCCCGTAGCGCACGGCGTTGGTCCCGCCCGCATTGGTCGCCAGGTTGCCGCCGATCTGGCAGCTGCCTTCCGCCGCGAGACTCAGCGGAAACAGCCGGCCCGCCTCGGTGGCGGCCGATTGCAGGTTGGCCAGCACGCAGCCGGCCTCTACGATCATCACGTTGTTGACCGTGTCCATGGAGCGAACGCGCTTCATGCGGCGCAGGTTCAGGACGATGTGACCGGCCTCAGCCACCGCGCCGCCGCAAAGCCCGGTATTGCCGCCTTGCGGCACCACGCCGATACCCGCCTTGTTGCAGTAGGCGAGGACGCGAGAGACCTCGTCGGTCGTCGCCGGGCAGACGATGGCCGGCGCCTGACCGCGATAAAGTCCGCGCTGCTCTTCGAGGTAGGGTTCCATCGCCTCGGCATCGTCGATCCAGCCGGCATCGCCGACAATGGCCTTCAGGTCGGCAAGCCAGGTTTCGGGGGCGGGGCGGGTCGTCATGGTTCGAATTCGCGGCGGAGTTCAGGGGGTCAATCAGGCGGCGCAAGGGTGTCAGAACCCCCGATGCTTGGCAAAGGCAGAACCATGCCGCGCCGGGCGTTCCAGCCCGGCTGAGCGATCCGGCCGTGCCTGCCGCGTCCAGCTCCACCTTGAGGCCGCGACGCCCATGGCGGGATGCGAAACCCCGCAAGCGACCCACGCCCGGCATCGCCGGGCGTGGGTGCTTGTTGTGCCGGTACCGAACGTCAGGCGTTCAGGTCGAAGCGATCCGCGTTCATGACCTTGGTCCAGGCGGCGACGAAGTCCTGGACGAACTTCTCCTTGTTGTCGTCCTGGGCGTAGACCTCAGCGTAGGCGCGCAGGATCGAGTTGGAGCCGAAGACCAGATCGACCTTGCTTGCCGTCCACTTCACCGCGCCGGTGTTGCGGTCGACGATTTCGTACAGCCCGTTGTCGACCGGCTTCCACGTGTAGGCCATGTCGGTCAGGTTGACGAAGAAGTCGTTGGTCAGCGTTCCGACCCGATCGGTGAGCACGCCGGTAGCGGAGCCGCCGTAGTTGGTGCCCAGCACGCGCATGCCGCCGACCAGTACCGTCATCTCCGGTGCCGTCAGCCCCAGCAACTGGCTGCGGTCGAGCAGCAGATCTTCGGCGCAGGTCACGTACTCCGGTTTCTTGAGCCAGTTGCGGTAGCCGTCGGCGATCGGTTCAAGCACCTCGAAGGCCTCGATGTCGGTCTGCTCGGCGGTCGCGTCGCCGCGACCCGGTGCGAACGGCACGCTGACATCGAATCCGGCCGCGGCGGCCGCCTGCTCGATACCGACGCCGCCGGCCAGCACGATCACGTCGGCGACGCTGGCGCCGGTTTCGGCCGCGATGCCTTCCAGCACCGGTAGCACCCGGGCCAGACGATCAGGCTCGTTGCCTTCCCAGTTGCGTGCAGGCTCCAGGCGGATGCGGCCACCGTCGGCGCCGCCGCGCATGTCCGAGCCGCGGTAGGTTCGCGCGCTGTCCCAGGCGGTGCTGACCATGTCGGCCACGCTCAGTCCGCTGGCGGCGATCTTCGCCTTGACGGCGTCCACGTCGTAGCCGGTGCTGCCGGCGGGGACCGGGTCTTGCCAGATCAGGTCTTCCTGCGGCACGTACGGACCGATGTAGCGTGCCTTCGGCCCCATGTCGCGGTGGGTCAGCTTGAACCAGGCGCGGGCGAAGGCGTCGGAGAAGGCTTCGGGGTCCTTGTAGAAGCGATCGGCGATCTTCCGATAGTCCGGGTCCATTTTCATGGCCATGTCGGCATCGGTCATGATCGGGTTGTAGCGGATCGACGGGTCTTCGACGTCGACCGGCTTGTCTTCTTCCTTGATGTCGATCGGTTCCCACTGCCAGGCGCCGGCCGGGCTCTTCTTCAGCTCCCAGTCGTAGTTGAGCAGCAGGTAGAAGTAGCCGTTGTCCCACTGGGTCGGATGCGTGGTCCAGGCGCCCTCGATGCCACTGGTGACGGTGTCCCGTCCGCAGCCGCGCTTGGTCTTGTTGATCCAGCCCAGGCCCTGATCCTCGGGGCCGGCGGCTTCGGGGTCGGGGCCCAGCAGCGCGGCGTCGCCGTTGCCGTGGCACTTGCCGACCGTGTGACCGCCGGCGGTCAGCGCGACGGTTTCCTCGTCGTTCATCGCCATGCGCTCGAAGGTGATGCGAACATCCTTGGCGGTCTTGAGCGGGTCGGGCTTGCCGTCCACGCCTTCGGGGTTCACGTAGATCAGGCCCATCATCACCGCGGCCAGCGGGTTGTCGAGATCGCGTTCACCGGAATACCGGCTGTGCGGGTTGTCGGTCGGCGCCAGCCATTCCTTTTCCGAACCCCAGTAGGTGTCCTTTTCCGGATGCCAGATGTCGTCGCGACCAAAGGCGAAGCCGAAGGTCTTCAGACCCATGGATTCATAGGCGACCGTGCCTGCGAGGATGATCAGGTCGGCCCAGCTGATCTTGTTGCCGTATTTCTTCTTGATCGGCCACAGCAGGCGCCGCGCCTTGTCGAGGTTGACGTTGTCCGGCCAGGAGTTCAGCGGGGCGAAGCGCTGGTTGCCGGTTCCGCCGCCGCCACGACCGTCGGCCGTGCGGTAGGAACCCGCCGCGTGCCACGCCATGCGGATCATCAGGCCACCGTAGTGACCCCAGTCGGCCGGCCACCAGTCCTGGCTGTCGGTCATCAGGGTATGCAGGTCCGCCTTGATCGCGTCGTAGTCAAGCGTCTTGACCGCTTCACGGTAGTCGAAGGCCTGACCCATCGGGTCGGTCTTGGTGTCGTGCTGGTGGAGGATGTCGAGGTTCAGTGCCTCCGGCCACCAGTCCATGTTCGACATGCCGGTGGACGTGGCGCCCCCGTGCATGACCGGGCATTTGCCCATCGATTCCGTTTCCTTCCCATCCATGATCTATCTCCTTGGCGCAGTGCTTGTGGGTTCGAGATCGTTTGCGAGTTCAGGGTGTCGAGACATGCCAGATGGTGGACATGTGCTCAGCCGCTCCTTTCGGTCGGGACCGAAATTGACAGTGAGACTAGACGCCTCATAAGATCGTGTAAAGCGATCAATATTCTTTTATTTGTTCGCAAAAACCGAATAGAGAGGGCGTTCTTGAAACTGCTTCCGACACTGAAACAGCTGGAGTATCTGGTGGCGCTGGCCGAGGCCCAGCACTTCGGGAGGGCGGCCGAGCGCTGCAGCGTCACGCCGTCCACGCTCAGCGCGGGCATCCAGGATCTGGAGCGGGTGCTGGGTGTCTCCCTGGCGGAGCGCTCGCGCCGACAGGTGTTGATCACGCCGATCGGAAACGAGATCGCGGCCCGAGCGCGCCAGTTGCTGCGGGATGCCGAAGACATCATGGCCCTGGCGTCCAGTAACCACGCACCGCTGACCGGTGACCTGCGGCTCGGGGTTATTCCGACTGTCGGTCCGTTTCTGGTGTCGCGCGTGCTGCCGGGGCTGCGCTCGCGGTATCCCGATCTGCTGCTGTTCCTGGAGGAAGACCTGACCCGGGCGATGCTGGACCAGCTGGGTGACGGGCATCTGGACGCGATGCTGATGGCCTTGCCGTTCGACATCGGCGATGCCGAGCACCATGTACTGTTCGAGGACGAATTCCTGTTCGCCTGCAATGGCAGCCACCCGCTTGCGGAACGTGACCGGATCTCGATGGACGATCTGGTCGACGAGTCGCTGCTGCTGCTGGAAGAGGGCCATTGCCTGCGCACCCAGGCGCTCGCGGCCTGCAAACTGCAGGCGGCAAGAGCCCGCAGCCGGTTCGAGGCCAGCAGCTTCCACACCCTGGTCCAGATGGTCGGCTCGGGCATCGGCGTGACGCTGCTGCCGAAGCTGGCGATCGATGCCGGCATCGCCGCCGGCATGGATATCCGGCTGATACCGCTGGAGGAACCCTCGAGTCGCAAGATCGCGCTGGTGTGGCGCAAGTCATCGCCACGCGGCGATGAATTCAGGATGCTGGGCGATGCCATCCGGGAGCTGGCCCCGGGCCTTGCGCCGCAACGGGACACCTGACGGCGAAGGCGTGGCCGAGGTCGCCGGGCGAGTGGGCGGCAGCTAGCGCGCCCACTCGTCGTAGAACGGCGGCAGGTCGTCGGGCACCCGGCTGGTGAACTCCGCCGCCCGCTTGTCGAGGAAAGCCTGAACGCCTTCCCGGCCGTCCTTCCGGCTGGTGTAGAACACCGCCAGCGAATCCACCTCGTGGGCGTTCATCGGATGCGGTTGCGCCGAGTTGCGATAAAGCATCTGGCGGGTCAGCGCCACGGCGACCGCGGAGCGGTTGTCGATCAGCGAGCGGGCGAAGCGGCGCGCCTCGTCCATCAGCTGTTCCGGTTCGACGACCGTCTTGAGAAGCCCGCCCTCCAGCGCCGTCTGTGCGTCCAGAATGTCCGCCGTGTAGCACCACTCCAGTGCTTTCTGGATGCCGACGATGCGCGGCAGAAACCACGACGAACAGGCTTCCGGCACGATGCCGATCCGCCCGAACACGAAGCCGATGCGCGCCTTGGACGAGGCGAAACGGAAGTCCATCGCCAGCGTCATCGTCGCGCCGATGCCCACCGCGGCGCCGTTCATCGCGGCGATGACCGGCTTGGTGCAATTGAAGATGGACAGCGTGACCAGGCCGCCGGTGTCCCGTACGCCCCGGTAGATTTCTGGATCATCGCGGCGTTCGCGCATGTCCTCGAGCGTCGGTTCCCGGTCTTCGTCCAGGCCGAAGACGTTGCCGCCGGTGGACAGGTCCATGCCCGCGCAGAACGCCTTGCCCGCGCCGGTGACGATGATGGCGCCGACATCGGCGTCGTCATTAACCCGGGTGAAGAAATCGATCAGCTCCTGCGACATCTCCACGGTGAACGCATTCATCTGATCTGGGCGATTGAGTGTCAGCGTGGCGATCCGGTCCTGGGTGGACACGCTGAGCGTCTGGTAGTCGTACATGAGGTCTCCTCGATCCTGCCTGCCTTGGGCTGCGACGGCATGGTACCGGGGGCGGTCAGCCGCGTCTTGACAGGGCGCGCAGTGAATAGGAGACGGCGCGGGCGAACCGGGGATGCCGGTCCGCCCGAGGCCGGGTCAGAAGTTGACGCGCAGCGTGGCTGACAGGGCGCGCTCCGGCGTGGCCTGGGCGCCGTAGGTCTGGTCGAACACGGCGGAGTCGAACACCTGATCGTAGACCCGCTCGTCGGTCAGGTTTCGGCCGCGCAGGACCAGCGCCCAGCGATCGGATACGGAGGCGAACACCAGGCGCGCACCGTAGAGCGTGTACGCCTCCTGGAAGCTGTACGGGTCCAGGTCGGTCGCGGAATACTGGTCCCCGCGCCGGCTGATATCGACCGCCAGCCGAGGCACGATGCCCAGCAGTTCCGGAAAGGTGATTTCCGGCGTGAGGGTGAATGTCGACTCGGGGGCATTCGCCAGCGTGCGTCCGCTGAGATCCTGGGTCTCCTCGTCGCTGTCCGCCGGTGGCGGCGCGTCGGGGTAGCTGCGATAAAGCGCCTCGCTGAACGCGAAGCCGCCCATCATGCGCAGCCAGCGCCAGGGTGTCTGCCAGGAAAAGCTGCCCTCGATGCCACGCAACCGGGCCTCCGCGGCGTTGCGCACCTGGTAGGCCGTGCCGTCGAAGTCCACGACCTGCAACTGTTCGACGTCGGTGGTGTAGGCGGCGAAGTCGAAGCTCAGGCCGTAATCCCGGAGGCGGGTCTTGGTGGAGAACTCGACGCTAGTGGCGATCTCGGGCTCGAATTCCAGATTCTCCGGCGCGTTCGCGGTGGCGTTGTAGCCGCCGCCCTTGTAGCCCCGCGCCCAGGTGAGGAATGCGGTGGTGCTGTCGGAGACGTCCAGCCGCAGTCCGAAGGTGGGCGAGAAGTCATCCTCGTCGCGTTTCAGCGGTTCCTCGCTGGTGAAGGTTTCCGCGCCGAGAATCAGCCCGATCAGGCCGAGGCCCTCCTGCGTCACGTCGTACAGCGCCTCCTTGGTTTCCCGTCCATAGCGGGCGCCGACGATGCCGGACCAGCGATCCGTCCAGCGCCAGGTCATCTGCCCGAATGCCGCGTAGGACTCGGTTTCCTGCGAGTAGCCGCGCAGGAACTGGTCGTTCAGCGGGATGCCCGGCACCGGGATGAGGTCCAGCAGCGGGCCCAGCACGCCGGATGGAATGCCCAGCGTGTCCAGCCCCGGTTCGGATAGCGCGAAGCCGATCAAGTCCTCTCCGGCGATGGTGTCCAGGTGGCTGTCCAGTTCGGAGGTCAGGGCGTAGAGACCGACGACGAAGTCCACGGTCTGCCCCCAGCCGAAAAAGCTGTCGGCGCGGCCGGCGGTGCGGGCTTCGATGGAGTTCTGCGCATAGTCGTTGCGGAAATCGGTGATCAGGATGTCCGCCGGGCTGACGTCGATGTCGATGATGGTCGTGAAGTCGAAGGCGGCGTGCCCAACCACGACGGTATGGACGACATCGGACAAACCGCCCCAGTCACCGGCGTCGTATTCGAACACCGCGCGATGCACCTCCGAATGCCGGTCCACGAATCCGGGGGTGTTGAAGCTGGTCTCGGCGTCGAAGGCGTCGTCTTCCACCTCCGGATCGAAGTCGCGCAGATAGTCCAGCACGCTCTCGGGGGCCTCCGCGAGCTGCCAGGGTGGGTACACGGAATCAGTGTTCGAGACCTGGGAGGACAGCCGCAGCGTCCAGGCACCCCAGGGCGCGATCACGGCTTTCAGACGCAGCGCCTGCTGATCGACCGTGCCTTCGCCCTCGTCCAGAAAGCGGTTGTAGATGAAGCCATCGTTCTGCCAGTCGACACCGGCCAGACGCAGCCCCAGCGTGCCGTCGAACAGATGGAGATCGGCGCCGGCCTCGATGCGGCGCTCGTCGTGCGAGCCGCCGGTCAGCGCGATGGTGGTGCCGACATCGTCGTCGGGCTCCGCCGAGTAGATGTTGATGACGCCGGCGATGGTGTTCTTGCCGAACAGGCTGCCCTGCGGTCCTCGAAAGACCTCGACGCGGTCAATGTCGAACAACCCGTCCGCGATGAATTCCGGGCGGTTGATCGCGAGCTCGTCAAGGGACAGGCCCACCGACGGTTCGAAGCCGACGTTGTCCGTTTCCGTCGAGAAGCCGCGAATCCCGATCACCGGCGCCTGCGGGTCGGTGTCCAGCTCCACGTTGGGCGCGAAGTCCTCGATGGCCGCGGGGTCGAAACCACCGGATTCGGCCAGCGTGTCGCGGTCCACGACGGAGGAGGAGATGGCGACTTCCTCCAGCGTCTGTTGCGTTTTCGGCGCGCGAACGACGATCTCCTCCAGCATCAGGTTGCTGTCTGGCGGTGAACGAGGTGCTTCGTCGTCACTCGCCAGAGGCGGGACGGGAATCGTCTCCACGGTTTCGCCGTCCTGCGCCGTCGACACGCCGCTCGCCAGCGCGGCGCCCAGCATCAGCAGGCACCATCCGGCCATGCGTTTCCAATCCCCAGTCAACTCGTTTCTCCCAGTGGTCGCCTTGCCGCGTGCGCCGTTCAATGAATGTCCGCGACGCATTATCCGTCAGTTGTCGTGGACGTAGCAGCGGCCGCCGGGATCGCGTGGTGGTGACCCGTGCTGTGGCCGCTCGCGGTACGAATGCGCCGGTCAGCCATGCGAAGAGTGCGCCAGATGAAGCGAGAAACCGCCTGGTTTTGCGGGCATCTCGGCCCAATCAGGCGGAGAGCGCCGGACCGGTGGGGTCAGTGGTGTGTCAGGCGTTCCGCGGCGGACGGCCCGCGAGCGCGGGTGGCCAGCAGGGCGCGGATCGCCTGCAGGCGAGCGCGGGCATGGGTTGTCGACCATTCCCGGGATTCGGCATCAATCGACTCCAGCCAGGCCTTCACGTGCGCACGGCCCGCCTCGGTGAGCGCATAAGTCCATCGGCCGTCGTCAATCAGGATGTCCAACCAGTCGCTGGCGACCAGCATGCCGATCGCACGGGCGAAATCGCTTTCGCGGACCACCAGGCTGGCGCGCACCTGATCCACCAGATCCCGCGGCGTCGCGCCGGTTCCGGTCAGCGTGCCCAGCGTGTCCGCTGCCTGAAGAATCACGACCTGCGTGATCTCGACGAACTCGGGTGCGCCAATGTGCTTGCGACGTTCGATCGTGGACGAGGTGGGCGTTTGATGAACCATCGTGGCCTCCTGACTGAAACCGCGGTCCGACTTGCCACGACGCTACCAGCGCGGGAGTGAACGTTTTGGCAATCGCCCGCGCCAGGCTGGGGTGGCTATCCCCCTCATCCGCACCGTTCATCCGGAGGCCCGTGAGCTTGCGCGTTTCGCCAGAATCTTTACAATGCGCGCCTCGCTGGACGCCGCTTGTGCGCCGCGAAACCGCGGGCCCGTAGCTCAGTTGGATAGAGTACCTGGCTACGAACCAGGGGGTCGGGCGTTCGAATCGCTCCGGGCCCGCCATATAAAACGAAAAGGATCAACAACTTGGCGTTGTTGGTCCTTTTTTTTGGCCTGCAGCAGAGCGCGCTGGATCCGTTTCCCGCGCAAATGGGATGTTTCATCGCTTCCTGCGCCGCGTGAAACGTGTCGCGGAGGACGTTGCGTTGATGCTGGCTCGGCGCGTCACGCCCGGGACATCGGGCCGTCCGCGTAAGCCGGGCGTGGACCGGAACGGAGCGTTATTCTAGAAACCATGGTCTGCCCTCTAATTCCGCAATGGTCAGTCGTGCTGTTCGACGCAGTGAATCAGAGTGAGGGTGTCGCGTTGCATGACCTGATCCCGTTCCCACAGACGTCGTGCAGTCCAATATCTCTAGACGGGGAAGTGCCAACAAGTCGTTGATCACAAGGTGCGTATGCTCGCCTGAGAGCGAAAAGAACACGCCTACAAATACAGCCTACGGTTAAATCGATGGCTTCTACAATCCAATGCGGCGAAACCAGCATTTTTCAGGGGTCAGCCCCGAGCAATCTGAGGCCGCTGTGAAGCCCTAGATATAGCGTTTCCACAGAATCCTGGTAACTCCAGAGCAAGCACTTGAAGATGGCCATCTATTTCGCGGATCCGCACGCCCCGTGGCTGCTAAGCACCCGGCCAAGAAAACATTATGACTTTCAGAGCCCGCAGGAGCTTTTCGACCAAGCGACGGCGGGTTATCTCAATCATGTTGCACTTGATTCTTGAATCCAAGCAGCGCCCGATGATTTCGGCATCGATGTGATACGCCGAGTGGGCCAAGGCTTCGGGAAATTCTTGCTGCTTGCGGCTGGCCATGGCCGCTATGAATTTGCCAAACTGGTATGCCCGTCACGGTGGCGAACGGGCTCGCGCAAAAAGAACTATAAGGCTGCATCTCGGGGGATTTCATGATGGACGTGTTCAATTTCCGAAACCGGCTGGTAGGCGAGTACGAATCGTTCTCGCGCAGCTTCTCGCTGATCAGATCTGGTGACATTCAGTCCATTGTTGAGTCGGAGTACCAGAACGGCCGCTATTGGCCTGCTCCACTGCTTCAGATCAACCCGCACTACCAGCCTGCAAAGACGGTTCAGGAGTTAGCGGCGGATGGGACGTTACACCCCAAGTGCGGGGAAATATTTCGAGTTGGTAAGGATTTAGATACGGCCGGCGAGCCGCTGCGCCTTTACAAGCACCAGATCGAAGCGATTTCGCTGGCGGCTGGCGGCAGTTCCTACGTCGTCACAACAGGAACGGGGTCGGGAAAATCGCTCGCGTTCTTCATTCCAATCATCGATCGGGTGCTGCGGGCGAAAGACAAGGACCCTAATCGAAAGACTCGGGCAATCGTCATCTATCCGATGAACGCCTTGGCGAACAGCCAGCGGGAGGAGCTGAAGAAGTTCTTGGGTGACGTGGAGGGCGGGGCCTCAATCAGCGTCGCCCGTTACACCGGTGATGAATCCGAAGAAGCCCGAAAGCGCATCGCGGCGAACCCTCCGGACATCCTGCTCACCAACTTCATGATGCTCGAGTTGATTCTGACTCGATTCGAGGAAGTCGATCGGGCCGTCATTGATAACTGCCGCGGGCTGGAATTTCTGGTGCTCGACGAATTGCATACCTACCGAGGCCGTCAGGGTGCGGACGTGGCCTTGCTGGTGCGGCGTCTGCGTCAGCGGACGCAGTCGCAGAATCTCATCTGCGTGGGCACCTCAGCCACGATGGCGTCAGAGGGCCGGGAGTCCGACCGCAATCAGGTGGTTGCTGGGGTAGCCTCACGATTGTTCGGTCAGGAGGTC